>JBILPO010000319.1:0-3252 GCA_044373805.1 Pelobium sp. | reverse complement strand
AACCAGCAATACACCTTTAGATCATATTCCCCCACTTTTTGGACAAACAGGGCTGCAATTACAATTAAAGAAATTTAAAGCTGATTTTTTTGCGCAATATAATGGATGGAAAAGGTTCGAAGATTACAGTTCATCTGGTGAAGATAATTTGCAATATGCCACTATTGATGGGACGCCTTCCTGGTGTGTTTTTAATTTAAGAACGGCTTATCAATTGAATAAAAAGTTCCAAGTGCAGGCCGCTTTAGAAAACATTACCGATCAAAATTACAGGATGTTTGCCTCTGGAATTAGCAGTGCAGGTAGAAATTTGGTCTTGACCTTAAGAGGGAGTTTTTAGCATGACTTTGGCTTAGGGGGTGAAAGGGCGGCTGTTTTAGCTTGCCGGTTTGTAGCACAGCGAAAAACGGCACCCCTGCAACACCCGACCCTTTTTTAGGGGAAGCCCCAAATTAGTATTTTGTCATGAAGAATTCGTTTCGAGATGTTATTAAATGAGTTTGTAGATTTTAAAAAAGGCAACTCTGCAAATGAGATAATGAAACAATTTCAGCATGAGAAGAAAAAGCTTGGAATTTCCTTTTACCTATTGTAAGGGAAATAAACAAAATTTGCGCCTTCTGGTACTATCACAAAAAGACAAATAAAATCTTCTGCACTTTTGTAATGCTGCAAAAAAGCTTCCTTTTTATCAGCTTGGATAATTCCTTTTTCGGTAAATTCTTCAAATGTAGAAGCCTGTATAGTCCATTCAGTACCTAATTCATTGCGGTCTAAAATCATTTCGCCCAAAGCAACCTCATGTTGGTGCGCTATAAAAATGGGATAGAGAGAAAGTCCTTCTACCATAATTTCTATAGCCACTTCACGCAACGTTTCTTTATAAAATTCTATATCTTTTTTTAAGCTGATTAACGGACTTTCTTGTGGCCCTTGTTGATCTTCAGTATTGCCTAATAACTCTTCTACATTCATTTCTTTAGGGTTAGGAGTACTACGTTTTCTACATGTTGGGTATGCGGAAACATATCTACAGGTTTTATTCTTGCCAAATCGTATTTCTCTTTCAGGCGGATTAAATCTCGGGCTTGTGTAGCGGCATTGCAACTTACATAAACAATTTTTTCGGCTTCCATTTCCATTAAGCGCTCAACCACATCAGGGTGCATTCCTGCTCTTGGTGGGTCGGTTATAATTACATCTGGCTTGCCATTTTCTTTTACAAAATCTGCATTTAGCACATCTTTCATATCACCGGCATAAAAAACAGTGTTTTCAATACCATTAATTTGTGAGTTTACTTTTGCGTCTTCAATAGCGGTAGGTACATATTCTACACCCACCACCTTTTTTGCCTTTTTAGCTACAAAGTTGGCAATAGTTCCGGTTCCGGTATATAAGTCATAAACCAGTTCATGTCCTTTTAAATCAGCAAAATCTCTGGTAATTTTATACAATTCGTAAGCTTGTACAGAGTTGGTTTGATAAAAAGATTTTGCGCCAATACGGAATTTTAAACCTTCCATTTCTTCGTAAATAAACTCTCTTCCGGCATAAAGTAATACTTCCTGATCTGAAAAAGTATCGTTCTTTTTTTGATTGATGATGTACAAAAGTGAAGTAATATGAGGAAAAGTTGCTTTTACATAATCCATCATTAATTCCACTTGGCCATCTTCTGGATAAGCAAAAATCACAATCACCATTAACTCTCCGGTAGAAGAAGTACGGATCACTAAATTTCTAAGCGCCCCTTCATGAGCTCTTAAATCGTAAAAAGAGATGTTATTTTCTTTAGCAAAAGCACTAATGTTGTTTCTCAAATCATTAGACGGATCTGCTTGTAAATAACAGTGATTAATTTCTAAAATTTTATCAAAACGCAGCGGAACATGAAAGCCTAAAGCATTCATTTCCATGTCATCATTCACTACGCCATCCATGGCGGTTAGCCATCTTTTATTAGAGAAAGTATATTCTAATTTATTGCGGTAATATTTGTCTTGTGCCGATGGCAAAATTTCTTCTGCATGGGCAACCTCTAAGCCGGCCAAACGCTGCAAAGCATCTAAAACCGATTTTTGTTTGTATTTCAGTTGCGCATCATAATTCATGTGTTGCCATTTACAGCCACCACAAACCCCAAAGTGTTCGCAAAAAGCTTCAACACGGTCTTTAGAAGGTTCAATAAGGTTCAAGATTTTAGCTTCGGCAAATTTCTTTTTCTTACGGTAAACGGTAGCATCTACCACATCACCCGGAATGGCTTTTTCTATAAAAACCACCATTTCATTGGCTCTGGCTATGCCTTTGCCTTCTTCGGCAATATCTGTAACGGTTAATGCGGTTAAAATTTGTTGTTCCTTCAAAATACACACTTAATTAAGGTTGCAAATTTATGATTTCCTTTTGTAAAAGGTGTAGGGTTTAGGGGATAAGGTGTAAGGGATTTGCTGAAAAGGTGTAGGGTTTAGGGTAAAAGGTTTAGGGGAATTGCTAGAAAGGTGTAGGGTATAGGGTTTAAGGGATATGCTAGATAGATATGGGAAAAGACTGAAAATTAAGGCAAAGCGGGTCTGATCTTCTTAAAAATAGAAGTTTAAGGGATTTTATAAATGGATGAACTTTACTTGAATAATCTTAAAAATAATGCAAAAATATTTTTTGCAGGGCTTTCCACGATTTCAAATTGCTCATCAATCTGTAAAGAAAAATTATAGATCTCTTGACTCATGATTTTTTGTTTTTCAATTCTCATTTATGCTAATTTAGCCATTTTCATACCAAAAACCAATTCGGTATAAAAAAATAATTATTTATGTAAAGTGATTGTATAAATTGAACTCAAATGTGTGAAATAGCTTGGTCGTTTAAATCCCGATGAAAAATCGAGACAGGCTACGCTTTCCCTACTTGTTCGGTTCATACGGGGATGCCGCTTCAATCGTTAACGAGGGATGAGGTAACTTAAGTAAATTGTGTTACTTTTAAATATCTATAAAACGCACATCTGAAATTGAATTTCTAGGCATTGAATCCCATTGTCCATTGAAAAGTTAAATAATGAAATATGGCGAGTAAACATTCTTATACTATAACAATAGACAATAATAAATCTGAAAAGGAAGCTTTGTCATTTCTTATTTGGTCAGATATTAATTTTATAAACCCAGATAAAGACAGTCGAAAGATTATTTTGGAGATGTTGGGCATCGACAAGAAATATTCTCGAGCTTTTGACCTAATAATGAT
>JBILPO010000093.1:0-6936 GCA_044373805.1 Pelobium sp. | reverse complement strand
TATTATTCTTAGGGCTTAAATAAGCTGCCCACCAAGCAAATGTACTATTAGAAATAATACTGATATCTGCATTTTGGATAATTTGAAAATCAATAATTTCACTATTGTTAGAAAAAATATAGTTAGGCTGTTGAGGAAAAGCCTCTTTCACTTTTTCTACATCATCACTCACAAAAATAACTTTATAGCTTTCCAAGTCATTTATACTTGCTAAACGATTTTTAAAATAATCTAATGGCAAAGAAATATCTCTCTTTCTGCGCTCTCCATAGTTCATATAATCCGTTCTGCGTATATGCACCACTACTGTTTTATTTTCCTTAAAAAGTTGGCCATATTTTGATTCAAAATCAAATTTAAATTTGTCTTTTAACTCAAAAGGGATTTTATAAGGTAATTGCTCATAATAATATGATGTTTGATAATACCCTTTATAATACACCCAATTTTTCACATCAACAGGTTTTGGTGCAACCCAATTATGAAAATATGAATCTTTTAATCCTAAAATAGTAGGTATAATTCTGGTAATAGCAGAGTAGGCTTTAGACTCTAATAATAAATTATCTAAACCTGGTAGTTTAAAGTACTTAGCTAAATAAGCATGATGAGGATTTGGAAAAAAATAGATTAATCCCTTTCTTCTTGTTTTTAGATACTTCAGAAAAGTATATTGAAAAAACTGATTCCCTAATCGTCCTTTAAACTCTACTCCTACCATTATTAAGATTTCTTTTTCATTATTTTAAATAAAGTCGGCTGAACAAACTTTTTGTACATTTCTGGATAAAAATGGTAAGCATAAATAAAAGGGTTAATCGGATTAACGTTTAGCTCTCTTTTCAAAATAATTTGAGCTATAATGAATCCAACAATATTTGCTATTAAGGTTGCATAAGGTGCTCCTATAAATCCATATTCTTTAATCAAAAAATAATTCAAGGTTAGGTTAAAAGCCGAAATAAACATCACCATATAAAAAGTGATTTTTGTTTTGCCTATCGAGTCTAAAATAGCTCCAAATTGCCTTCCATAAGGTAAAACCACAATATATATAATGGTCACTTTTAACATTGATGCAGACTCTGGAAACTTACCATCAGCTAAAATAAAAATCACAATATCAGCGAATAAAAATAAAAAAATCACCCCTGGTAAAAGTATTGCTAATATTGCTCCAACAGATCTTTCGTACAAATATTTGATAGCATCTTTTCCTTCAGAATCTATTCTTTTGGCACTTTGAGGAAAAACAATAGTAGCCATTGCATTGGTAGGAATATCTACTAAATTAATGATTCTAATTACAATATCATAAGCTCCGGCTGCTACAGTATTTACCATACCACCTAGCATAGACTTATCTATTGTTCCAGATAATATCGAACTTATTGATGTGCCAAAGCTATACTTTCCGTAATCGAATAGTTTTTTAACCCACTCTTTTGAAATCTTTTTAGCAAAAATTAAATTATCCTTAACAAACCTATAAGACACTACATTACTAAATAATGCACCAATAATTTGAATAAATACTAAATGAAGTAATGGTAGTTTAAAATGAAATATATAGCAAATAAAAATATAAGCGAATAACAACCCTTGGTTTACAAAATTAGATATAAAAACTCCCTTAAAGTTCAAATTCGCTTGTTCTATAGCATTAAACTGAGTAAGAATCCCATTTAAGATATAGACGATATTAAAAACATAAAAAACATTAACCAACTGTGGTTCTTCCCAATATTTAGAAAGTGGAATTGCAATTGAAGTATTAATTACAATACAAATAATTGTAATTAAAATATTTATTACCAAAGCCGAAGTCATAATATTGGGCTTATCAACTTCATCAGCAGCGGATAAAAACTTAACCAAAGTATTTTTAATCAGGCTATCTCTTGCAATATTTAAAATGGTAGCAGTACCCATAAATAAACCCCAACTTCCGTATTCATGTTCCTCTAACACCCTAACCAGAAAAATAAAACCACCCATTGCAAAAAGCACCGCAGTGATATTTTGCAAAATGTTAATGATACCCGATTTTAACCAGTAATTGCTTTTAACTTTCGTATCTATCTCGTCCATTAATTAAGATAATGATTATCTATAAAGTTTTTAACTTCATCATCATTTTTAGCATGATAAATTTTAGCTCCAGATAGTTTTGGAAATAGTTTTTGAAAACAACCAAAATGATGCTCTGGACCTTGTTTGGATAGAATTATATTTGATCCTTCAAAACAACTGGCTAAAGCGGCTGTACCGCCATGTATAGAAATAAATTTGTCAGCATTAGCATAAACCAACATTTGAAAATGATTGTAGTTATTAGCCATCATCTTGTTTTCTTCAAACAAATCTTCCATTAAAACTACTTCGGGATATTTTTCTCTGATAAAATCATATTCATTTAGTTCACTTACATCGCTGGTATCTGATGTAATATTTTGCGGACGTGGTCTATTATAGACTATAGTATATTTATCCTTTAGCTTTTTAATCATATACTCCAACATTTCTATACTGTAAAAACTAATTGGAGGACCTTCCCATTCTGTATTATATCTATTTGCAATCACTAACGTAGGCTTATCAAATATATAAACATCATTTTTAAAATGAGCTTTAAACGGGACTTTCTCCCATTTTTTCATATCGTAATTATGGCTATAAAGAATACGTGGCGTTTCATAATTATAATTGCCTTCATTAGTACGTACATCATAAACTTCGTGATGTTGTTCAGAAAAGAAATACATTTCTTTGGTAAAATTGGCACCTTCAGTTCTCAATAAAGTGCCATTTTTGTAGTGCCAATAAGCAAATGGTATTACAAACTCTAGCTCTGGGGCAAATTCTCCGTCAAAAGAAATTACCTTATATTTTTTCTTAAAAAAGTAATCTTTAAGAATGTATTTTAATTGTATAAACTGACAATAATAGGTGTCTCTGTAAAAATATCGTACATCCCAGTGTAGCTTGCCAAATTTTAGCCTAACATAAAAACTAATGAGCTTTGTAATTATATTGTTGGGTATCTTATCTGTTTCCAATTCTTATTTTCCGTTTACATACTCAGAAATTCTCTGCGTATGTGTTTTACATCTATTTATAAAAGATGTGATAATCCCACCTTCGGCAACTAATCTTCTTGATGAAGTAAATACCCTAGCTTGATTAGATTTCACCAACTTTAACTTTCCAGATTTCATTAAATTTAGAGCCATTCTCCCATCTTCGGCTTCCTCTACAAAATATTCGCTACCTAAAGCGTTATCAAATTTTCTAACATCGGTAACCTTGAAACCTCCATTTTTTATGGCAACTTCGGTTAAAAAACCCATATTAAATCCTAAAACATTAATGTACTCTCTTTTTTTCTTTCTAATTCTGATAATAATACCTGTTAAACGCTCATAAATCCATAGTAAAAATCTACCGTTTTTATAAGGAGGTAAAAAAGCATATCTACCATAAACGCCAACAATATCTTTATTCTCATCCATTGGCTTTACCATACAATCTATCCAATCTGGTGGATAAAAGGTGTCAGAATCTGCACATAAATGATATTTACCTTTTGCATTCTCTAAGCCTAGCTGCCTTGCAAATGGAGTACCTTGAATTGGTTGAAGGTAATTTCTAACACCTAAAATTTCTAATACTTTTTGAGTTTCATCTGTTGAATTATTATTAATAACAACAATTTCTACTCGTCTTTTAGTGTTAGAAGATGCCAATGAAGATAATGCTCTATAAATATTGTTTTCTTCATTCCATGCCGGAATCATGATAGATATTTCTGGTTGATTATCTTGAAACTTTATGATTCTTGATTTAATGTCTTGAATCTCTGCTTCAGTTAAATCTTTAAAATTTTTATCTACGAATAAATGTTTTTTTATCCAATTTGGAAGGTAAAGTAGGGATACAGCCATTAATTTTAGTTTCTTATTTTAAGCTTAGTAATTTTATTTGAAATCTTAAATATCTAGATAGATGACTTGTTAAGAAAAAAAATTACTAAAAATTATTAACGCTACACAAAAAACTATTTTAATAAAATCACTTTCATTAATTTCTTTTTGATTATTGTGTATGCCTTATTAAACAACCTTAAATAATCACCTTTTAACGGTGTATTTATCCAAGGAGTCATATATAAATATTTGAAAAATTCTTTTTGAAAAGACTTATCATTTTTATAAGACTTAAATATAGGTTTTATCTCTAAAAAATGAATATTTTTTGGGTTTGGATGATAATTATGTGCAAACCAATTCCAAAGCGGACTAATCTCTAACCAATTTTGGGCAAAAATCACATTTAAACCATATTGATCAGCACAGGTAACGTATTCTAAATTATCATGCATTAATTTAAGAACCTTTTCAGGAATTTGATTATCACGCCATTGCTGAGCGTCAATAATCATTAAACCAGAATTAAAATATCTTGTTTTAGGATGCAAACCTAGTTGTTCGTAATTCTTTATTCCACCCCAAGAACAGCTTACCACTTTCACTATATCAACCACAGCCGCCAATGGATATCCCTTAAGATCTGTGTTCCATAATTCTGAAACATCACCTAGCACAATCATATCCACATCAAAATAAATAATTTTTTTCACCTCATCAGACAATATATAAGGAGAAAGCAATTTTAAAAATGCGGTAGATGGATAAGAAGAATTATCTAAGGGAAATTCAACTTTTTCTTTTAAAATTTTATCAGCATCTATCCATTTAATTTGGATTTCAGTTGATGCTAATGTTTTTATTTTTTCTTTATTTCTTTTAGAAATTTCATCACTAATCACATAAAAAACCATCAATTCTTTTGAATGATGATTAAAAATAATAGATTTAATAAGAGCTGCAGTGAGTACTGCATAATTATTATTACTTGCTACAGAAATGTGTATAGTTCCTTTTTGAGACATTATTTGTAAAAAAAATAAATGTAGTCAATCAATATTAATTTTAAAGAAATATTATTGATCATACAAAAAATTAGATGTCAAATACAACTTCAAAAATGTTTTGATTTTTTGCTGCATCAAAATGGTAATGGAAAGAATCACAACATTGTCTGATAATTTTTAAACCAAAATGTTCGGGGATTTCAAATACAGATTCATAAATTACCTCTTCCTCTATCAAAAATTCAACTTTACAATTGCTCTTTACCAATAAAGGTAATTCGTAATTATTACCTAACGTTGCTTTTATTTTCTCACCACTTATAAAGTCGTTTATCGGGAAATCATAATTTTTTTTGGTAATTGCATCTTTAAAATAAAACCTTTTACCATAATCTGTTTTTTTTATTACCACTTGATGCTTTCTTTTAATTACATGTATAAAAGAAGTGGTTTCACTGTGTTTCATAGCGTTGGTAAGCAATTCAATGGTCACTAATTTAAATTTAGCGCATTTTTTAAAATCGCTACTTATTTGTGGCACATCTTTAACAAAATCGCAGCAGCGTTCTACAAATAATTTATATTCATTTATAAGTAAAGGTATTTCTAAAGAAAGATGATTTGGATTTAAACCCATTATTTTAGGTTTGCGAGTGCTTCTTCAACAGTATCAAATATTTTAAACACTTTATCTAAGCGGGTTAATTCAAATAGTGCTAAAACATCATCTTGAATATTTACTAAAGCCATTTCTCCACTTTTAGCTAAAATATGTTTTAAGCCTGCTACCAAAGCACCTATAAAAGAACTGTCCATGTATTTAATATTGCTCATGTCTATCACCAACTTTGATTCAGGAGCTGAACTGTTATCGTATATAAAATTTTTAAATTCTTCTGATTGGTTTAAACTAGCCTCACTAAGATTTACCGTTATTAGAATTACATTATCTAAAACCTGTTTTTTATAATTCATATTAAATTCTTTTTATAGATATTAAACTGCAATCATCAACCTGATACTTTTCTTGGTTAAAAATACCAGACGTTATTTCTTTAAAAGTCGACTTTTCTATTAACAAACCTTCTAATTGTTTGATGAATAAATTGATATCTGTTTTTTTAACTCCGTTAGATTCATAATCTATAGCGCCATCAGTTAATAAAAATAATTGATCTCCTTTGCTATGATCTATCACTTGTTCGGTATAATTTCCATCTTCAAAAAAGCCCAATAATAAGCCATTAGATCTAAACTGTATAATCTTTTTTTCTGTAATTTGAAACTTTAAAACAGGTAAATCACTTGCGCCGGAGTAGGAAATCACTCCTTCCTCATCATCTATCAGAACTAAACTAAGGGTCGCAAAAATATCATCCAAAAAATCGTCAGCATGTATCACTTGATTAATTCTTTGCATAATTTGAGCAACAGATAAGTTTCCATCAAAAACACATAGCCTGATGGCCGACCTGATATAGCTCAAAAAACTAAATGAGAAAAACCATGCCCCCCACTTTTTCCCCATTACATCTCCAAGAACAATGAAAGTAAAACGGTCATTTATTTTTATAAAATCGATAAAATCACCACCTGGATGATTCTGATAAGTCATATGGAAAAAATCGACTTCAAAATTCTTAAGCTTTAAACTTTTACTGGGTACATTTTTAAGGTTAAGTTTATCTGCAACAATTTTTAAATCGTTTATAGATTTTTCCTTTTGTTCCCTAACGGTTACTAAAATATTATTGATTTTAGAAAGCAACTGGCTTTGAGGAATATCTTTAGCAATATAATCTATGGCTTTTAAATCTAATCCTCGTTGAATAAAAATTTGATTGTTATGGGAGGTAAGGAATAGAAATGGAATTTCTTTAAACCTTGTATCTTCTAATAAAAGTTTTCTAAAATCAAATCCATCTTTTTCAGGCATTTCAATATCAGAAATAATTAGATCGGGTATTTCTTCTTCTAAAATCTTAAATGCATTCTCTACAGAA
>JBILPO010000092.1:0-6941 GCA_044373805.1 Pelobium sp. | reverse complement strand
TAAATTTTAAGTTAAACAGAAAATGTTAAAACCAGTTATTCTAGTTTCTATATGTTCAATTGCTTTCTTGGGAACATATTTTAGCCCCAACCAACAAAATGAAGAGTTAATGCCTATCCAAAAGTTAGATAGCGTAGCGCTATTACCTGTTGCGGCTAACTATATCAATTATTGTGCAAGTTGCCATGGGAGTAAGGTAGAGGCTTTCGCAGATAGAACTTGGAAACATGGAAAAACCCGGGAAAATCTTTTTCAATCTATTAAAAATGGATATGAAAATGGAGGAATGCCTAGTTTTAAAGCAGGGTTAAAAGAAAATGAAATTTACGATTTAGCTGATTATATTTTAAAAGGAATTGCCAACGTAGACCGCTATGCTTTTGAAAAACCAGCAATAAAAGTCAACTTTTTTGAAGCTAAAGGTCAAAATATAAAATTGGATACCATTGCCAGAGATTTAGGTATTCCATGGGCTATGCAATTTTTGCCAAACGGAGAAATGCTGGTAACAGAACGTTCTAATAAATTATACCTGATCCCTAAAAAAGGGAAACCTACTTTAATTACAGGTTTACCAGAAGCTTGGGTAGAAATGCAAGGTGGTTTGTTTGATATCAGGTTGCATCCACAATACAAAACGAATAACCTAATTTATGTTTCTTATGCGGCTTATAAAATTGTTGGGAAAGATACCTTATCAACCACAGCAGTAATTAAAGCTAATTTTGATGGTAAAAAATTGTACAACCAAACCAAAATATTTGAGGCCTTACCTTATGCAAAAACACGATACCATTATGGTGCAAAGTTAGAATTTGATGATCAGAATCATCTTTATGTTTCTGTAGGAGATAGAGGAAGCAGCAAAACTAGTCCGCAAAGCGTCAACACTTATCCGGGCAAAATTCATCGTTTAAAAGATGATGGAAGCATTCCTGCTGATAATCCCTTTGTAGATACAGAAGGTAGCGTGAAATCTGTTTTTTCTTACGGACATCGTAATCCTCAAGGTATCGCTATTAATCCTTTAACTAAAGAATTATGGGCTAATGAGCATGGTCCACGTGGTGGAGATGAAATAAACATTGTTAGGAAAGGAAAAAATTATGGTTGGCCTGTAATTTCTTATGGAATCAATTATAACGGAACCACTTTTACAGAAAAATTTGAGCAAGAAGGAATGGAACAACCTGTATCTTATTATCTTCCGTCTATAGCACCATCTGGGATGGCTTTTGTAACGGGTAATAAGTACAAAAACTGGAAAGGAAATGTACTTTCTGGATCTTTAAGATTCAATTATTTAAACAGATCTGTAATTAAAGACAATAAAATAATTGAAGAAGAAATTTTATTGAAAGATGTAGGTAGGTTAAGAGATGTAAAAATGGGCCCTGATGGATATATTTACATCGCCACAGAAACTCCAGGTTATATTTTTAGACTGATTCCTGTAAAATAAATATAGAATGCAATGTTGAATGGGGGTAAATGGTTTAACTGTTTACCCCCATTGCATATAAAATAATATTTACACCAAATTTGGTATTGTCTTCGGCTAAAAAGCGTTTGTTTCTAAAATCATAATCCCACTCGCAGCCATAATCTTTGTTACTGTACAAAACCCCAATTCTGTTATTTACCTGAATAGCTTTTAAGTAATCATGCACCAAATCATCTCCCCAACCATTTAATTCAAAAGAAGTTGTTGGCGGGCCTTTCTCAAACTTAAAAAAGGAAGAATAAATGGGATGGTTGTTGGCAATCTTTTTTAAAGCCTGAGGTCCAAAAATATTGATCATTTGTGTTTCAAAAGATTTAGCAAACAAGCCGTCAATGTCATGGTTGCAATCGTCAACAAATACAAAGCCTCCGTTTTGTACGTAAGTTTTAAAATTTGCGGCTTCTTGCTTGTCAAATTGTACTAGCTTATGTCCACTTAAATAGCAGAAAGGATATTTAAAAATATCATTGCTAGACAGAGAAACCACTTTTTCTCCAGCTTCTAAAGGGATGGTGGTGTATTCTAATAAAGAATTGAGCAAATTTGCTGGCATCCTTTGGTCGGTGTCCCAATCACCTGAATTGTATTTTATTCTTGCGAATGTGAACTTAGAACCAATCATGCTTCTAAAATAAAGTAAAATTCATATTGAATTAATTTTCCTGTTAAATAAGGTGTAATTTTTTTGATATTTTAATGAATGATTCAAAATATTAGTGGGATAGCCCTATATTGAAAATTAATTGATAAGTAGCATTTTTTAGTGAACGGAAATGTGAAATTTAGCGCTCATTTAGTTTTAATATTTTGTTTTGCGTTAACGATGGAAACGGCATCCTTTTTTGCTTTTTCGGCAAAAAAGATATAGTGGACAGCGTGTTAAAACGCCCAAAATACCATATTAATTCAATGCTATTTTTTGATTAAAGGTTTAAAAATATTTTATATAAGATACTCGCTTTGGAAAGTTCAGAAATAGAAGTTAAAAGCTTAATTAATAAACTCGCCCTATTAAAAAACGAAATACAGAAAGTTATTGTAGGGCAAGATGTAATTATTGAAGAAATGCTGGTGGCGTTAATGGCTGGCGGGCATTGTTTATTAGAGGGAGTGCCGGGTTTGGCTAAAACATTAATGGTACGCACCATGTCGCAAGCCTTACATCTCTCTTTTAGAAGGATTCAGTTTACTCCAGATTTAATGCCCACAGATATTGTAGGGACTGAAATTTTGGAGGAAGACCATGCTACTGGGAAACGGTTTTTTAAATTTAATAAAGGTCCGTTGTTTGCAAATATTGTTTTGGCAGATGAAATTAACAGAACGCCACCCAAAACGCAGGCAGCTTTATTAGAAGCAATGCAAGAATTTGAGGTGACTTATGGCGGACAAACCTATCCCTTAGACCGTCCATTTTTTATTTTAGCCACCCAAAACCCTATTGAACAAGCAGGTACTTATCCGCTTCCAGAGGCACAGTTAGATCGTTTTTTACTCTTCATAAAAATTGGTTATCCCACACAAGAAGAAGAAACCCGAATTTTAAGCAGTACAACAGGTTCTAAAAAAGTAAAAGTAGAACCTATTATTAATGGCGATGAGATTCAGAAAATACAATTGTTAGTAAGAGAGGTAAGCATTAGCGATGATTTAATTGAGTATGTAAGTCATATGATAAGAGCCACTCGGCCAGATACAACCACCGTTGCTTATATAAAAGAATGGGTTAGATGGGGAGCAGGTCCGCGAGCAGGGCAAGCATTAATTTTGACCGCCAAAGCAAGAGCGCTATTTCATGGTAGATACGCAGTAATTATGGAAGATTTACATGCTATGGCTTATCCGGTTTTACGTCACCGGGTGTTAATGAATTTTAAAGCCGATGCAGAAGAAGTGACTTCTGATATGGTGACAACCGAATTGTTGAAAGAGGTGAAAAGGGGAAGTGTTAAGTTGTAAGTTTTATTGATAGGTTTTAAATTTAATTAGAAAGTTAAAGTCTGATGTAATAGGAAGATTTACGAGCCTAACAACCTAATCAACGAACAAACCAACTAACTAATATGAGTAAACTTTTAAATCCAAAAATATTAATGGCAATTAAAGATCTTTCATTAGCGGCAAAAACCGTGGTGGATGGCTTTATGAGCGGAATTAATAAAAGCACTATTAAAGGTGCAGGGTTAGAATTTAGTCAGTACAGAAGTTACCAGCCAGGTGATGATTTGCGCTCCTTAGATTGGAAAATGTTTGCCAGATCAGATCGTTATTACATCAGAGAATCTGAGGTGGAGACCAATATTTCTATTCGTTTTTTGGTAGATGCCAGCGCTTCTATGAATCACAGCGATGGCGATTTTAAGAAGATAGATTATGCCAGATATTTAGTGGCTTCTTTGGCTTATTTAGGCAATTTACAAGGAGATGCGATAGGTTTATATGTTTTTAAAGATGGCGGAATTTTCTCTATGGCAGCCAAACAAGATTATCAGCATTTATCAAGGTTGTTTCATCAGCTAGCTTCCATAAAACCCGAAGGTACTTTTACCAAACCTATTCATTATAGAGAGTTGTATAGTGGCGCTCAAAAGCGAGAATTACTCATTTTTGTAACCGATTTATACCAGCAAAACGAAGAGATTTTCCAATTATTAGATACCTTAAATACTTTAAAGCATGAGGTAGTAGTGTTTCAAATTATGGCTAGAAATGAGTTGGAATTAGATTTTATTGGCTATTCTAGTTTTGAGGATTTAGAAACTGGGCAAACCATACAAATAGATCAGGCTGTAGCCAGAAAAAATTATAAAGAGCAATTGGATAAGCACTTAGAGCAAATTCGAATCAAATTATTAGATAGACGTATTTATTACCGAATGTTAACCACAGATCAACCTTTAGATCAGGCTTTAAGAGATTTTTTAAATCAAAGAAATAAGCTTAGAAATTAAAAGAGACTAAAAAAATGCAGTTTTTTTATCCCACAGCTTTTTTTGCCATCATCGGAATAATTGTTCCGATAATGATTCATTTGTGGAATGTAAAAAAAGGGAAAACTTTAAAAATTGGCAGTATTGTTTTTTTAGGCGAAAGTTCTATCAAAAGCTCTAGAAGTTTTAAACTTACCGATTGGCTTTTACTCCTTTTACGCTGTCTGTTAATTTTAATCATCGCCTTTTTATTAGCGGAGCCTTTTATCAATAAAAAATTAGTTTCAAAAGATGATAAAGGTTGGGTGCTGATAGAAAAAGAGCAAATCAAAAATTTAAGCAAAGCCCATTTAAAAGAAATAGATTCTTTAGCGCTAAGCGGATTTGAAATTCATGATTTGAGCATAGATTTTCCAATAATTAATTTAAAAGATAGCACAAGTTGGCAAAAATCAAACACAAGCAAACTTTCTTCCAGTTCGCTTTTAAAACAATTAAATACCCAACTCCCTGCGGGTTTTAAGGTGTATTGGTATGGCGCTAATTCAATAAACCAATATCCTGATGAAGTGATTAAATCTTCTTTGGCTATTCAATTCAGAGATATTTTAAAAGCTGATTCTGCTGCTTTTAAAGTTGTTGAAGCTTATTTTACCAATAAGGATAGTTTAAAAGTTTTGTTGATGAATTCAACTTCGAGCCAAACAAATTACAGATTCCAAAATGTAAATGACCAAACTAAAAATGTTCAACTAAAAATAGATTCTGGCTTAAGTTTTTTAAAAACCAAAGAGCAGTCAAGCTGGATAAAAGCAGATACTAATACGCTTTACATTTCAGTTTTTGAGCCTCAAAATCAAAAAGATGCCAGTTATTTAAAAGCAGCAATTTTAGCAATTAGAGATTTTAGCCAAAGGAAAATTAGCTTTCAAGTGGTTAAAAACCCCAAAGAAGTTTCTCCCAAAACCCGTATTTTATTTTGGTTATCTACAGTGGCAATCCCTAAAAACTTAAAAAAGGAAATAATTTTGTTTAGCTATGAAGATGGTCAAGAAGAAGTTTTAAATTCTACCATTCAAACTAAAGCAAATACCGTAAAAAACGAGGCTACTTTTGCTTTATATAAAAGAGTTTTGAATAAAGATGAAAATGCCAACGCCATTTGGACAGATGGTTTTGGGAAATCTATTTTGTCTTATCAATATGCCAATCAAATCCATCATTACAAGTTTTATAGCAGATTTAACCCTCAATGGACAGATTTAGTGTGGAGCGAAGAATTTGTAAAAGCCATGATGCCTTTAATTTTGTTAAAACCTTTGGCTCAAAATCAATTTGGCTTTGAAGTAGACTCGGCAGATCAAAGAGCGGGTCCTCAACCATTTTTTTACTCGCTAAATAATTTTCAAAATAAAGCAGAAATAGCCGCTAATCAGCAAAATCCCATCAGTAATTGGGTGTGGATTTTGGCGTTTTTAGTATTTGCTTTAGAAAGAATTTTGTCTTTTAAACAACAAAAAGCTTGATATGGAATTTATAGAAAGCAAACAATGGATTGATAATTTTAAGAGAAGATGGCTTATATTTTCTTTGCTGAGGTTGTTGATGCTTTCTGGTGCTATAGCTTTGGTGGTCGCTTCACTTATCAGTCATTTTTCTTCCCTTTCTTTTTTGCTGATTTCACCCTTTTTGTGGTTGATGGTTTTAGTTTTTCTGTGGATAATCAATCCAAAAGGCATTAAAATTAAAGACATATCCAGTTACCTAGATCAACATTTTCCGGTTTTAGAAGAAAGTTCAGCTTTAGTTTTACAACCTTCAAATTCCTTAAGTTTTTTACAAAAATTACAGGCTTCAAAGGTTAATAAGCTGTTGCCACAGTTAATGCAGCCTAAAGAACCCTTCAATAAATTAAAATCAGGTTTTTTGTTTCTTCTTGTAGGATTAAGCATCAGCTTTTTGATGACTAAATTACCCGTTAAAAGTGAATTGATGGATGCGGGTTCTCCCACATCGGCGAAAGCTAAATTATTAGCAGATAGTATTCCTCCAGAAATAGAACGTTTAAGTGTGCAAATTTCAGCACCAGCATATACTAAATTAGAAAGCAGAAATCAGAATCAGTTTACTTTAAAGGTGCCAATTGGTTCTACGGTGGCTTGGAAAATCACTACAAATCAATTGGTTAAAGAAATCAATTTTATTTTTAACGATAGCCAAGTCATCGGCTTAAAGCCTTTAAATAAAGAAAAAACCGAGTGGGTAACCCAAAAAAATTTAGAGCAAACAGGTTTTTATCAGGTAGAAATAGACGGAAAAAGATCTGATTTATATGAAATAGCTGTTGTTTTAGATCAGCCGGTAGCTATCAAAATAAATAAGCCGTTGCAACAAAGTTTAATAGATTTTGGGCAACCTCAACAAGTTAATCTTCAGGCTTTATTATCAGATGATTACGGCATTAGCGAGGCATTTATAGCGGCAACTGTAACCAGTGGTAAAGGAGA
>JBILPO010000091.1:0-7066 GCA_044373805.1 Pelobium sp. | reverse complement strand
GTCGCTTTTTTATCAGCTAAACCATAATCACGAAGGTTGCCATATCCATAAGTATGATACCATTTAGAACGAGCAGGATGACCTCCTCTATTTCCGACAGTAATCACTATATAACCAAATTGAGCTAATCGGTCAGTAGTGTTCATTCTTGCACCAAAAGCTTTATTTACTGCTTCTGTTTGCGGACCAGGATAGATATACTCGATAATTGGATACTTCTTATTAGGGTCGAAATCAAATGGTTTATACATTACTCCATAAATATCTGTAACCCCATCATCGGCTTTTACCTTAAATGGCTCCGGAAATTTATACCCAGTTTGCATTAAAAGAGATAAATCTGTTTCTTCTAAATCCATCACCTTAACACCTAGCTGATTCATCAAAACCGCTTTTGGAGTTGTATTTACTCGTGAGAAATTGTTTATGAAAAATTGTTTTTCATCATCCATATTTACTTGATGGTCAAAATCTCCTTTATTCAATAATTTTAAACCAGAGCCATCAAAATTTACGCTGTACAAATGCATGTAATAAGGGTCTTCGCCTACTTCTCTCCCATTTGCTGTAAAGTATAACACTCTATTTTTTTCATCAACATTCACCACAGATTCGCAGTGGAAAGCACCTTTAGTAATCTGGTTTTTTAGATTTCCGTTTCCATCAAATAAATAAAAATGGCCCCATCCATCACGTTCACTCCAATGAATCATTTCTTTTCCTTGGTTAATCAAGGAAGGTCTTTGAACTTCAATGTAAGTATTAAAACGCTCTAAAATAATAGGCTTAACTTCATTTGTATTGATATTAAATGAACAAACGTCCACACGTTTTAAATCTCTGCTGGTACGCCCAAAATAGAAGAAATTGTTATCGCCTAGCCAAATAGATGGGCGAAATTCATTGTCTCTGTCTTTATTTAAATTTTCTTTACGCCAGATACTTAAAGTTTGGTCTTTAAAAGCGTTGATGTTTAATTTTTTAAAGCTTTTAGCTGGAAAATCAAAAAGTAAAATCTCATCAATTGGCGATTCTTTTTCGCCCGGCATTTGATATTTGTAAGTTTCTAAAGTTGGGCGCCCTTTAGCTAAACTATTGATTACCCATAAATCTTTAACCGCTCTTTCATCAGTTCTATCTAAAATAAAGTGCTTAGAATCTGGCGCCCAAACCACAGATGCACCTCTCCTTTTCTTTTGATTTTTAGCATATTCTTCATTATCCTCGCCACGTCCGCTATCCCCTGCTCCGTAAGAATAATATTTAATGCCGTCTTTTGTCAATTGATATTCTACAATTGTACTGTCGTCCTCATTTTTAACAGCTTTTTTGTAATTTTCTTTATCCATCCAATAAAGATTATAATTCCTTGAAAAAATGATAGCTGAAGAATCTGGAGCAACTGAACCCCATCTTGGTTTCACTTTTGGTTTTTGATAATTTTCTATCTGAGTTAGCTTTTGACTGGCCAATTCATAATTAAATGAAAAAGTTTTCTTTTGAAGTGAGTCAGCAGCTTTTTTGTCTTTTCTATCGGGTTTAAGTTCATCAACTGTACTTTTAACTTCAAAAGTTATGCTTTTCTCATCTTTAGAGAATTTTAACTCTTCTATAGGTAAATGCTGCCCATCAAAAGGATCTTTTACTATTAAAGTGATTTCAGCAGCCAGCTGAACTGGGTCAAATAATATTTTCTTACTTTTTGCTACAGGATCAACGATATACCACTGCTTACCAGAAGGTGTTTCATATTGATACCAAAAACGGTGACTTAGCTTTAACCAATGCGGATCAACACTGGTAGAGTAAATCATTTTTCTGAGCTTTGTTGGAGAAAATTTAGCAGCCAACTGATAATTTGCTTTTGGCCCTTCTGCAACACTTTCTGAAATGGTGAAGGTTTTTGTTTGAGCAACAACGGTTAAACAAAACAGCTGTGCCACCAAGAGTAGTTTATAAAATTTATTCATATGCTAAGTTTAGAAATCTAAAATATTTAATTTTAAATGATTAGCATGTAATATGTTTGATGGGTAAGAAATTTTTAGGGTAGCAAATGATTTTTAGAAAAAGATGCCCACGCTGTTAGAGAAGTTGGCTTGTGCATCTCGAACTTAAAATAAAAAGCATTTGTAATACGCTTTTAAAAATGCTAATAGTAAATTGCAATTCCAATCGTTAATAATTCGATATACCTTTTAAAACACATTGAATAGTAGCGGTGTTTTAAAACAAAACAAACACCAAGAGATGAACCCAACCCACCCCATAGATAAAAACGTTTTAGGTACCGCTTTACAAATAGCGGGAACCCAACCATTAACTGGCTTTTTTAGAGATGGCTTTTGCTGCACAGGTCCGCAAGATAGCGGTAAACATGTGGTGGCCGCTGTAGTTACTGATGTGTTTTTGGCATTTACTTTGGCTATGGGAAATGATTTAATAAGTGCTTACCCTGCTGCTAATTTCCCCGGTTTAAAAGCAGGCGATAGGTGGTGTTTATGTGCAGCCAGATGGAAAGAAGCTTTTGATGCCGGCTTTGCTCCGCCCATTATTTTAGAAGCTACCCATGAGAAAGCTTTGCTTTATGCCACTTTAGAAGAATTAAAAGCCCACGAGTTTAAGGGTTAAGAGTCATTATTCTTAAATAAATTTTATAGCAGATTTAAACCGTTAAAAACGGTTTCTAAACCAATATTTTTATAGCCTACGTTTAAACCTTGGGTTATATTATGAAATTTACCCTACCATTTAACCGTGGGGTTTTGAGCATTAACAGCACCAGCCTAAATTCCTAAACCTGATTGCCGCGGATACCGGCCTAGTGGCTAATGCCCGAATATGGGGTGCTGGTGTTGGCAAAGGCGTATAAGCAAAAAGCAGGACTAACGCCTTTTAATAGTCATTAACCCTGCTTTTCTAAAAATTTACAACAAATTATATTGCTTTAAAAACTACCATTCCTAAAGGTGGGATGTTAACTTCTATAGAATTGGCTTTCCAGTGGCTACTTATAGCTTCACTTTCTTGATTGGCATTTTTTAATCCGCTGCCCCAATATTGTACATCGTCTGAGTTAAATATTTCTTTCCAATTACCAGAGCGAGTGACGCCAAAACGGTAATTTAAACGAGATACAGGTGTTAAATTTAGGGCTAGAATTAAATCGTCTTTAGGGTTTAAGCCTTTACGGGCGTAAACCAATACAGAGTTGTCTGCATCATCATTTACAATCCACTCAAAACCGTTGCCATCAAAACTACGCTCATATAGGGCTGGCTCTTCTTTATAGAGTTTATTAAGGGCCATCACTGTTTTTTTGATACCTTGATGAGGGGCGTATTCTAACAAATGCCAATCTAAAGAATTTTGAGGATTCCACTCTTTGGTTTGCGCAAACTCGCCGCCCATAAATAGCAATTTAGTGCCGGGATGTGTCCACATGTAACTGTATAACAACCTTAAATTGGCAAACTGCTGCCATTCATCTCCGGGCATTTTATAGATCAGAGACTTTTTGCCATGCACTACTTCATCATGCGAAAGCGGCAGCATAAAATTCTCTGTAAAGGCGTATATGGTGCTAAAGGTAATCTCGGCATGATGATTTTTTCTGTAGATAGGGTCTTTTTGGAAATAACGGAGGGTATCATTCATCCAACCCATCATCCATTTTTGACCAAACCCTAAGCCACCCGTATAAGTGGGATGACTGACGCCAGAAAACGAAGTAGATTCTTCGGCAATGGTTTGTACGTCTGGAAAGTTTACATAAATGGCTTCATTAAATTCTTTTAAAAATTCAATGGCTTCTAGGTTTTCTCGGCCTCCAAAATCATTGGGTACCCACTCGCCTTCTTCTCGTGAATAATCTAAGTAAAGCATAGAAGCTACGGCATCTACTCTTAAACCATCTATATGGAAGCGTTCTAACCAGAATATTGCGTTAGAAATTAAAAATGCTTTCACCTCATTTCTACCGTAGTTAAAAATATAGGATTTCCAATCGGGATGAAAGCCTTTGCGCATATCTGCATGTTCATACAGGTGCGAGCCATCAAAATTATAAAGACCATGCGCATCTCCGGGAAAATGTGACGGAACCCAATCTAATAAGACACCTATGCCGTTTTCGTGAAATTGCTCTATCAAATACATGAGGTCTTGTGGGGTGCCATACCTACAAGTGGCAGCAAAAAAACCAGTAATTTGATAGCCCCAACTTGGATAAAATGGGTGCTCCATTAGCGGCATAAACTCTACATGGGTAAAGCCCATTTCTTTTACGTAGGGCACTAATTTATGCGCCATTTCTTTGTAAGAAAGAAATTGATCTGGAGATTCTACACCACGAGCCCAAGAGCCAAAATGGACTTCATAAACAGACATGGGTTTGTTTAATGCGTTTTTAAGATGCCGTTTTTGCATCCATGGGCTGTCTTGCCACTCGTACCAAGTATCCCAAACGATGGAGGCCGTACGTGGCGGTTCTTCTGATTTTAAAGCAAATGGATCTGCTTTTTCTAACTTTTCGCCGGTATTAGATTCTATAAAATATTTGTAAGCTTCGCCATTCCCTACATGCGGAATAAAACCTTCCCAAATACCAGAATGGTCCCATCTTACAAATAGTTCATGGGTGCCTTTATCCCAAAAATTAAAGTTGCCAATTACCGAAACGTAATGAGCGTTAGGAGCCCAAACAGCAAAATAAGTGCCTGTTACGCCTTCGTGATTGATCACATGTGCACCAAATTTTTCGTGTAGTTTATAATGTTTACCTGCTTTAAAAAGAGAAATATCAAACTCAGAAAATCTGGAATAGAGTAATACTGAAGAATTTACTTTATCTGATTCCAATGGCAGCGTCTCGGTTTCTTTCTTTTTAGTTAAAGGTTTTTTAACAGCTACTTTTTTCTCTTTTACAGATAACTCTGGTTGAGATTCTTTTATTTTTTTAGCCATGGAACAATTTATCGTAGGGTATAAAGAAAAATTTGGTTTAATTGATTGAGCTTGTTGAGCAACCCAATTTACATATAAACTTTAATTAAGGAAAAACTTCTTGATTTTAATAGTTTGAAAAAATTAAATTTCAGACTGCATAAAAAAACCCGGACACTTACCGGGTTTTTTTTAATTATTTAGTGATGATAATTTGCCTGAAATGCTTTGATGCTTTTACTCTGATTCTTTGGAGTTCATCAAATTTAAGTTCTCCCATATATTCTTTTCCATCAATTAAAACTTTTGTGGGTAGAAAAGGTAAGCCTATAATTTTGAGATCATAAGTCTCGTATCTTGGGGTAAACAAACCTTCAACAGATTGCTTAATGGTCATACTTTTTAAATCTCCGTTTACAACAAACTTTTTCTCTAAGTAAATATCTTGCTCATAAGCAAAGGTATCTCCGTGGTCTTCAAAATAGAAAGAGTTTACTTCATAAGCTGAATAGTAAATTTGAAACATTAATTCTTCAATTTCAAACTGGTTGGTATGTTGCATTACCGGATATTCTGGTATCACAGATCCCGCCTTTACAAAAATAGGCATGGTATCTAAAGGGGCAGCTACCTGATGTTCTTCTCCTCCAATTAATGCTTGATGTGTAAAATAGTCGAACCAATTACCAACAGGTAAATACACTTTTCTGGAGGTTGCGCCTTCTTCTAAGACAGGACAAACTAAAATTTTATCTCCAAAAGTAAACTCGTCTTCTCGGTATTTATTGGTTTTGTTTTCTTGCTCTAACATCACTATAGGACGTAAAATTGGAAAACCATAGCGGTGATGTTCCCAAAATGCCGAATAGATGTAAGGAAGCAATTTATAACGTAACTCTATAAATTTACGGTTGATATCTTCTAAAGCGGTTCCAAAACTCCAAGGCTCACGTTCTGCGGTGTCTCCGGCAGAGTGGGCCCTCATGAAAGGAGAAAAAACGCCTAGTTGAATCCATCTGGTAAATAACTCGCCGGTGGGTTCGCCACTAAATCCGCCTATATCTGTACCTGCAAATGGCACTCCAGACATTGACAGGCGTTGCATTTGTAAGCTGCCGAGTTTTAAATGTTCCCAACTGGCAACGTTATCGCCTGTCCAAACGCTGCTGTAACGTTGTACACCTGCATAACCTGCTCTGGTAATGGTAAAAGGTCTTTTGCTTTTTTGTAATTTTTTTAAACCATCATAAGTTGCTCTTACCATTTGCATTCCATAAACATTATGGGCTTTACGGTGTGAACCCCTATGACCATCATATTGGTGACGAACATCATCTGGGAAGGTACCTGAACCAAAAACAGCAGGCTCATTCATATCATTCCAAACACCGGCAACACCTATATCAACCAATTCTTTAAACAAACCGCCCCACCATTGTCTAACCTCTGGGTTTGTAAAATCGGGAAACTGGCATCTGCCAGGCCATACATGGCCTTCCATAAAGTAATCATCACTTCTTCTGCAAAAATATTTATTGTCTTTACCTTCTTTAAAAACCCAATAATTATCGTCTACTTTAATTCCTGGATCTATAATTACAACCGTTTTAAAACCATCGTCAGATAATTCTTTGATCATCTTTTTAGGGTTGGGGAAGTATTTTTTATTCCATGTAAAGCATCTGTAACCGTCCATGTAATCTATATCCAAATACAAGGCGTCGCAAGGAATTTTTCTTGTTCTGAAGTTTTTTGCTAAATCGTGAAGTTTAGATTCTGGGTAGTAGCTCCACCTACATTGGTGATAACCTAAAGCCCAAAGCGGTGGTAATTTATGAGTACCTGTTAAGGTGTGGTAGCGTTTTACCACATCCATCATGTGGGGACCATGAATGTAATAGTATTGCAATTCGCCTCCATCTGCCCAAAAACTGGTTTTACCAGCATCTTCATGCGCAAAATCAAAATGCGTTTTGAAGGTGTTATCCATAAAAATTCCATGGGCAACTCCTTCGTTTAAACTGATGTAAAAGGGAATACTTCTGTATAAGGGATCTTGATGTTTGGCAAAAGAATAAGTATCTGTATTCCAGTTTTGCAACCTTTTGCCTCTTAAATTAAG
>JBILPO010000090.1:0-7115 GCA_044373805.1 Pelobium sp. | reverse complement strand
CTGTAGGCGATAAACGTAAAGCGTTTATTGACAAAAACCCCTACCTCACTTTTAAAAATATAAAAGTTTCTGGTGTAGATGATAGAAAAAAAGCCTACGTGAGAAATGTATTCAGCTATGGAAAAACAGAGCTTAATTTAAAAGATATAAAAGAAGGTTACTATAAGTTATTAGGAGATGATAATTTTGAAACCGTTTACCCGAGATTTAATTACCTACCTGCTGAAAATGCTTATGAATTTGAATTGATTGTACAACCCGAAAAAAATTTCAAAGTAAACTTTGGAGGTAGTATAGCCAGTAGACCTGTAAGCAACGCATATATTGGGTTACAATATAATTTCTTAAGTAGAAACTCATACACAGTTGGAGCTAACGTTTATTCTGGAAGATTTCATGAATCTGTACAAGGATCATTTAGAATTGATATTCCAAAGAAAAAACCATTTTATATAGAATCTGAATTTACTTACAACAACTGGAATTATTTTGAATCGAGTCAGATTTTTTTAGAAAATAACAATACTGTTTTTATCAAACAATTTGATAGAAAGTTAGCCTTAAAAACCGGCTTATCGACCGGCAGAAACTCAAAAATTGAAATGATAGCCGGCTATATTAACACCGGGAATACCTACAGTCCGACTGATAATTTCACTACGGGTGATATATTAGATTACTCTATTTTTGAAGGTTTTGTTTCTGAATTACGCTATGAACGCTATCAGTTAAACCGTAAACAATACGCCTCTAATGGGTCGATGTTGAGCGTTCAGTTAAATCATTTTGATGGTTTAGAAGAATATGAACCCGGAAATATTCTTAGAAACGACCCGTCTTACCCTTCTATCAAACCTTCAGAAAAATTCAGGCAATGGTATAGAGTAAGAATGAAATTTGAAAAATATTTTCCACTTGGGCCCAATTTTTCTTTTGGATATTTGTTTGAAGGTGTTTTTAGTAATAAACCCATCTTTAATACTTTTAAAAATAATCTCTTAAACACTGCTGCTTTTTATCCTTTACAAGATTCTAAAACACTATTTTTAGAAAATTTAAGAGCCGATAATTTTTTAGCCGGAGGACTCAGAAATGTTTTTAATATCAAGAAAAATTTCGACTTAAGGTTAGAAGCCTATCTTTTTCAGCCCTATAAAGCTAATTCTCAGCAAAATCAAACAGGTCAGTATTTTGCTAATAGAAGGTTTATTGGAAATGGGGCTTTAGTTTACCATACGCCTATAGGGCCTGTTGGTTTAAATTTTAATTATTATGATGACCAAGCAAAAAGGTTTGGTGTTTTTTTCCATATTGGATATTTAATTTATAACAAAAGAGCAACCGAATAATGAAATACCTTTTTACAGTTTTATGCTTCTTAATAGTTCAAAACTTATTTAGCCAAACAAGTACACAAACCATCAATTATTTTATAGTAAAAGAAAACCTCTTAAAGAATGAAAAACTAGCCATTATTGCATCAGATTCTCTAAATAATCCTTTAGAAAGTATCAATGGCACTTTTAATTTTTCTGTAAATGGCTTTAAGCAAGAGCTTGCTTTTAATAATGGGGTAGCTATTTGCTCGCTTCAGATAGAAAAATCAGCATTTGTATTTATTAAACATATTAATGAGTTTGGCAGTCACTCTAACTTATATTTTGTACAAAAGAAAAACAATGATTTAAAGCCTTACAAAATTAGTTGGTATTTACTTTTAGTACTACCTATTGGCCTAATTCTTATTGGCTATATGTTTAGGAAACTTATTGGCTTAATGGTATTTATCTTAGTTGCCTTAGTTTATTTTAATTACAGCAAAGGCCTTTCTATCCCTACTTTTTTCGAATCAGTTTTTGACGGCTTAAAAAATATTTTTTAAAAAGGTAATCCTATTCCAAACTGTATTTGAGTAAGGGAGTAACTATCAGGTGAATTACTACCTTCATATTCAGCTTTAAATCTTTTTTTCCCAGGCCTGTCAAACCAATATTTAACAACATACTGATCTGAACCTAAAAACTGAGGATCTTTAAATTTAAAGCCTGCATCTAATCTAAAAACAAAGAAAGAGACGTCAAACCTTAATCCAAAACCAGTACCAATTGCCGTTTGCTCAAATAATTTATTAAGTTTAATTGCGGCACCCTCTATGCCTCTATCTCTAAGCTGCCAAATGTTTCCAAAATCAACAAAGGCAGCTCCTTTTAGCTTTGCACCAATAAAATTATCTACTAACTTAAATCGGTATTCAAAGTTTCCTTCAAATTTAATATCCCCCACCTGATCTAAATTTCTAAGGTTATTTCTTGCCGAATCTGAAGGTAATGAAGCTCTGTTATAATTACCCGGTCCAAGCGTTCTTGCTTGCCAAGCCCTTACCCCAGAAGATCCTCCTGCAAAAAACTGCTTATCAAAAGGTAAGGTTTGCACATTGCCATAAGCATAACCAATCCCTGGGTTTAAACGAGCAATAAACTGACGCTCTCCACCTAAAAATTTATAAAATCTAACATCTGCAGTTGCTTTTGCAAACTGATAATATGGCACACCAAAGAGCACTTTATTCCCTTCTTTTTCTTTATTATTGATATTGGCAAGAATGGCAGCGGTGTTACCCCCAAGCTCTGCATTGCCAGAAAAAAACGTGAAATTCCCTAAAGAATTTAGCTTAGCTAAGTTTAAGGTATAATTATAATAACTACTTGAAATAAGTTGAGATCTAAGCGTAGCCACAAAAAATGCATCTCCCTGATCTTCAAGCTGTTTTTGCAATATAGGACTGATATCTCCTTCAGAATATTGTATGTTTACCGGTGTTAAGGAATGTAATTTGTATTTAGTTTCAACCCACTCATAAGTAATGTTGGTTCCTAAACTTTTTCTTAAATAAGTATCTGTTAGTTTATAGGTTTGAAAACTGGTTCCAATTCTTGTTCTAGGTAATCCATTCTTTCCTAAAGATGGAACTTCAAATGGCAGTAGCAGTTTAGGAATTGTTAAACTCACTCCTATTTGATAATCTCTACTCAATAACCTATCTGATAAACTACCTGTTCTATTTTTATCAAACTGAAGTCCGCCTCTAAGTTTTATCTCAAATAATTCGGCACCACCAAAAATATTTCTGTTTTGGTAGGTTAAACCTAAATTCACTCCGGTAATACTAGAGTTAAAGGTAAATTCTCCATCAATCCTATTCGTTTTTTTCTTTAAAGGGATAATATCAATTAAGCCAAGTAACCTATTTGTACTATCTGTTAGTTTTCTAAAATCGATATTTACATTTTTGAAAACATTTAAATCAAAAAAGCGCTGAGTGGTAAGTTCTGCTTTATCAATATCATATTGTTCTCCTTCTTTTAAAAAGATATATGGAGTAATTTTTTTAGGCTTAAAAAAATGTGAATAATCGTAATACTTATATTGTGAATCTACCACCATGGTATCAGGTACCATTTCATTTAAAATAATGTTACTACTGGGTTGAATTCTTATGATGGTGTTGGCTAAAGTATAAACCTGATGCTTCCCTGCGTTTGGCGGATTAATAATTCCCAACTTAACATCTGCAACTCCTTTATTAAAATTAGTATCTACAGTGGGTCTAACATACTGTCGTACAAAATCAAAATATCCATTTTGTTTCATAAGGATATAAATTTTTTCACGCTCGTATGATAAACTATCAGCATCATACCTTGCCCCAGAGTCTATGTGAGTGAAGGTTTCTCTGTTGGCTAAATAAATGGCCTTTATGGCCGAATCTGGAATATCAAAAGTTAAATTTCTAAATTTAAACTCAGTACCAAGATTAGTATTAAAAGTTATCTCCGCTTTTTTAGCTTTAACTTTAATGCTACTAGTCACTTTAGCATTTAAAAATCCTTTAATGTTTAAAAATCCTTCTATCTGTTTTCTAGAAGCCTCTACCAAAGAGCTGTCTAATAAACGAGGAGCCTCCCCTAATTTTTTTTTGCCTTTTTTATTAAAACTATTATAAACCCATAAGTTGAAAGGTGAATTTGGTCGGATATCTAAAGAAACATAAGATTTTGCTTGTTCAGAAAATCTATCATCAACTCCGTTAACAGTAAGCTTTGTAACTAAAGTTTCATTTTCTTTTAGTCCTTTAGTAGAGCGGCAGCCCAACACTATAATGGTAAAAAAGATTATTATTGTAAAAGGATAAAATCTATATGCTTTCAAAATCTCAAATAAGTTTAATCAAATCTCTTTATCAAAAAAAGTACCGAAAAGAGCATCAGC
Organism: Pelobium sp.; assembly: GCA_044373805.1. Classification (GTDB taxonomy): domain Bacteria; phylum Bacteroidota; class Bacteroidia; order Sphingobacteriales; family Sphingobacteriaceae; genus Pseudopedobacter. Next base: position 2,846 of record JBILPO010000090.1, on the reverse strand, counting down.
TTTTTTTGGTAGAAGGATTTAAGTCCATAACAGAGTTTATAAACTCTAATTATGTTGTTCATTCTATTTATTGCCTTAAAGATATGATTTCAAATTTGCCGAAATCAATTCAAAAGCAAAAAATTTTTGAAGTTAACCTAAGTGAATTAGAAAAAATAAGCACTCTACAAACCCCTCAAGGAATTTTAGCTATTCTAGAAATACCTCATCTTCAGATATCTAAACTTAAAGATATCATTATTGTTTTAGATGGGGTGCAAGATCCAGGAAACATGGGGACTATTATTAGAACGGCAGATTGGTTTGGCTTTAGAGAAATAATTTGTTCTGAAAACACTGTTGATATTTACAACCCAAAAGTTATACAAGCTACAATGGGTTCTTTAGCCCGGGTAAATATTAGCTATCAGCCTCTAATAGATGTTTTAAAACGCAGTAAGCTTCCTAAATATGGAACACTTTTAAACGGCGAAAATGTATTTAATATTAATTGGCCTAAAGAAGGTTTCTTAATTTTTGGAAGTGAGGGTAAAGGCATTTCTCCAGATATCCTCGATTTAATTACTCATCCGGTCACTATTCCTGGCACTGGACAAACAGAGTCTTTGAATGTGGCAATTTCTGCGGCCATCTGTTGTGCCGAAATTAAAAGAAATACACTTAAATAATTGCCTGATATTAAAATTTTACTATTTTTGCATTCCTTAAAACAAAGGGTCGAGTGGCCGAGTGGCTAGGCAGAGGTCTGCAAAACCTTCTACAGCGGTTCGAATCCGCTCTCGACCTCGTTTAAAAATTTAAAAAAAGAAAAAGTCATGGCAGTAACTCGTTTAAAAAGAAAAGACAGAAGAAATAAAACAGTTTCACGCTTGGAAGTACAATTTCTTAAGAATGCTACTAACATTGAAAATGGAAGTCGTTCTCAAGAACCTAAACATAGCCAAGTGGTAAAAAATAATGCTGTATTAGCATCATTTAGCAAATAATTTTATTCTTTAAATTATCAAAATCCTGTTTATTTTTAATAAACAGGATTTTTTTTGCTTCTTATTTTTATTCTGTTAAAACCTTTAATAAAGCCTATTTTTTATTCATTTTTAAAATAAGATGTTAATAGAGTTTTAATAAACACATATTATTGCTATCATTAAATTAAATTTCAAATTCATGCAACAAACATTTCTGGAAGAGTTAATTATAGCAGGAGACGAAATAGCCCTTAAAGATTATTTATTGAGTAATTTATCATCAATAAATGAATTAACCAGCCACGGCGTTTCTCCTTTGATGCTTTCTTGCTACTTCAAAAAACCAGAGATAACTACTATTCTTATCGAGTTGCAAGATGAAATCACGCTATTTGAAGCCGCAGCCTCCGGAAAGTTTGATGTAGTGGCACATGAAATCTTTAAAAAACCAGAAAAAATTAACGACTATTCTGATGATGGTTTTACAGCATTAGGCTTAGCTGCATATTTTGGTAAAGAAGAAGTTGCCCGCTATTTAGTTTTAAAAGGTGCTGATGTGAATCTTTCCTCTAAAAATGGCTATCATGTTTTTCCTTTACATTCTGCAGTTGCAGGAAACCACCTTAATATTAGTAGAATGCTAATAGAAAATGGAGCATTTGTTAACGCAACGCAAATGTCTGGTATTACGCCACTCCATTCTGCAGCACAAAATGGAAATATTGAAATCATTATTCTTTTATTAGAAAAAGGTGCTAAAGTAGATGCTAGAATGGAAGGCGGCAAACTCCCATCTGATTTAGCTAAAGAAAAAGGTTTTAAAGATCTTGCCGAAATATTAAGTTTCTAGACCTTAAAATCATTAAATAGTTTCCGATAAAGTTTATGAATAACAATTTTAGTTTTCTTAAGCCTTGTTTTTAATCTACTATTTTTTTTAGTCTCTTTAAATTGAGTTAAGCTCAGGTAATCATAAAAAATATGAGAAAACTCCGCCAGTCCTTTATAGGTGGTATACGTCGGCTTTTCGGCTATGAAATGAATAATTGAAGGTCTTTCTGTAGGAATTTCAAAAGAAACATGATTCCATTTTTGGGGCAAAATAAACCATGGTAATTTACCAAAAACCACATTTAAACCGTACTGATCTGCCAAGTGAGAATATTTTTTATACGTATTTATGGCATAGATAGTTTTAGCTGTAATATCATGAGCCCTCCACTTTTCAGTATCAATTAGCATCACTCCAGTATTTAGATAGGGCAACTCCGGGCTAAAACCCAAAACTTTATAATTTCTAACGCCTCCCCAAGAGTGCCCAAAATTTTTATACCTATCTAAAGCCGCTGCAATTATATTCTCTCCTAAATCTATATTATAAAGGTTAGATATGTCATCTTGTACTATTAAATCAACATCCAGATATAATATTTTTTTTATCTCCTGAGGCAAGGAATAAGCCAAATAGAGATTCATATAGATGGTAATTGGAAACAAACTTCTATCATCAGGTAAATTCAAACCATCTGGAAGAAAACTTTTAGATGATAACCATCTTATTTCAATAATTCCTTGATCTAAAGAGTCTTGAACTTTTCTTTTATTTTCATCAGTAATATTATCACCAATTAAATAAGAGATTATCTTTTCTCCGGTATGGTGATTTTTTTCAATAGATTTTAAAAGTGCGGCGTAAAAGAGCACAAAATCGTTATCACAATTTGAAGCTAAATAAATAATATTCTCTCTAGACATTAGAGTTGTAAATTCATAGTAAAAGAAATAAGCTTTAATGTTATTATATGCACTAGTTTTATTGATAGATGTACTTTAACATATAATTTAGAGAAAACACAAAAATAATTTAGAATTATTTTT
>JBILPO010000089.1:0-7146 GCA_044373805.1 Pelobium sp. | reverse complement strand
CCTGAATGTAGAATAACTTACCCACCAGTATAATAGTGACAAGAATAAAAATTCCTTGGATGATATACCTGCGCTTAAAAAAACTGTTCATTTACGTTGTTTCTTTCTATAGAATAGTAACTCTGAAACAAAAATTAAAATTACTGTAAATATTGAACTTAATAATACCCGACTTAGTGTAGAAGGTATCTCAGAAAATTTAAAAACTTCAAAATTTAGTAGGAAAAAATGATGAATAAGGGTTAAGATTAGCGCATAAAAGAAAAACCACCTAAAACCCATTATGCTTAAAGAAGGTTCGGGGTCACTATCATAATTATCTTTTTGTACCGTAATGCTAATAAAAAGTATCCTCACTAAGGCTAAAATACTACAGGCGGTAGCATGTAAGCCTAACGTATCGTTAAAAACATCTATCGTAATACCTATTAAAAAAGCCAGAAAGAATAATAACCAATTTGGGGTTTCAAATGGTAAAAGTAAAATAAATAAGACGTAAAGGTAAGGTACATTTAAGTTGTAAATCACCATGTTTTTTAACAGAAAAATCTGAATAAAAACTAAAATTAAGAATCTTAATGTATTGATGATGAACTTATTCATTCACGCTTTTTTTGTTTTGTACTTCTAAAATTTGTTGTTCTGTTGCAAAATTATTTTTGATTACATAAACATATTGCAAAGCATAAAAACTAGTGGATAATTTTACCGAGATATCTAAAAAACTACCTCCACCTTTTACGCCAGATTTTAAAACTGTTCCAATTAAAATTCCCTTCGGAAAGATAACGCCATAACCAGAAGTAACCACTTTAGCATTAGGCTTTAAATTTAATTGATTTGGAATATCGGTTAAGGTTACAATTTCAGGGTCGTCGCCTTCCCAAATTAATGGTCCAAAATAAGGTGTTCCCTCTATTGAAGAGGTGATTCTGGTATCTTCATGTAAAATAGATTGAATAGACGAGAAATCGTCAGAAACATTCCAAACAATGCCCACCACGCCTTTGGGTCCTATTACGCCCATTCCTTTTTTAATACCATGTTTTGATCCACGGTTGATTGTGATATAGTTATTTCTGGAGGTGATAGATTTGTTTACCACTTCACCAACTATATACTCGTATTGGGTTCTGTTTATGGTGTCATTAACGGCTTTTATCACCACGCTATCATCAAAAAAAGAAGATTTTAACTGATTTCTGAGAGTAACATTTTCTTTAGCTAAGCTATCATTTACCACACTTAAATGCAGGTACTTGTTTATATCGCTTACTTTTTGATAAATAGAACCAATATATTGATTAGAGCTGTTAAAAGTACTAGCTCTTTGAAAATCATTGTTTCTTACCAATAAAATGATAGAGGTAGTGAAATAAATAATGAAAAGAAAAAAGGCGCTAAACCGACTAAAGAATCTCCAAAGATTCAACATAATTACTTATTTGAGATGCTAAATGGAAGATTTAATTTTTGAATAATTCAAAACAGTCATCATCAATGATTCACAACTTTATCGTTAATTTTTTGATGTCTGATGATTTTTTCTTTGCTCATAAATCCTAATTTTCAAGATTTGTACAAAAATCATACATCCTTAAAAATTCAACACAAAGATATAGAAAATAGCAATCAAAGTAAAAGATTGCGTTCAGACTATTGCTATTCTAATAAGTTTTTTTCTTTTTAATTGTAATGAGCTTTCCTTTGTTTAAATGCCATTCTCATCAAATTAAAAAGATTTTTCACAGTAACTCAGGTTTAATTTTATCTCTAAAATTGGCGGCAAATTTAGCCAGCTTAGGTTCTATTACTGCCATACAATATCCTTGGTTTCGGTGGTTGATAAAATAATCTTGATGATATTTTTCTGCAGGATAAAATTGCTCAACGGCCGAAACTTCAGTCACAATTGGATTGGAAAATACTTTCTCTGCATTGAGCTGTGAAATCATTCTTTCGGTTTGTGTTTTTTGTTCTTCATTTTCATAAAATACTACCGAACGGTATTGAGTGCCTACATCTGCCCCTTGGCGGTTTAAAGTAGTGGCGTCATGAGTTTTAAAAAAAATCAGCAATAGTTCTTGGAAAGAAACTTTAGCTGCATCAAATTCTATTTGTATAATTTCTGCATGGCCTGTTGTACCTGTGCAAACTTGTTCATAAGTTGGCGCATCAACCTGCCCTCCCATATAGCCAGAAGTTACTTTTTCAACACCGTTAACTGCAGTAAATACTGCTTCGGTACACCAAAAACAACCTCCTCCAAAATTTCCTTTTTGTGTCATTATTATATATTTTTTGCTTACAAATATGATTTATGCAATATATTTGTAGTGATTAAAGAAGTAGTTTCAAACATTAATAATCGTCTGCAATTTTAAGACATATTTTTTGAGAAAATGTTTAAAAAATTAGTAAATATCGTATTTATTTTAATTCTGTTGATTGTACAGCTAAACTTTTCAGAGTCGGCTGTATGGTTTGTAGATGAAGAAACAGAGATGTCTTTAATCGAAAATAACCTAGAATCTTCTGCTCAAGACACTAACCAAAACGAAAATGAATCCGAAATTAATGAATCAGATCGCTTTCTTATTGATCAACCTGTATTATTGGAGAGGTATGATAAACCTCAGGCATTACCATTAATAATTGATAGTGAAATTTCTTCCTTAAAAATTTCATTAAATAATCCTCCGCCAGAAGGTTAGTTGAACTTCAAATTTCTAATTAACTTTCTATTACTTATAATTATTTAAATCATATCATTATGAAATTTTCTTTGATAAAAGGATCTTTATTAGGATCTATATTTACTGTTTTAGCATTAAATGTTAATGCACAAAAAATTACCGACAATGAATTAAAAGTTAATATTGCCGAGATTACTAATCCCATGAGTCAGTTAAAAGAATTGGAGCCAATTAGTTTTAGCTATAATGTAGACAAACAAAAGAATTTGAAACTGCCTTTAGGTTCTCAGTATGGTTTTGCTACAAAAAGTGTATCTACTAATTTTCCATCTGTAGTTTATGAAACTTCTAAAATGTATTCGGCTGGAAAAAATCAGTTTAAAACTGCAAAATATGATGAGGTGAATATGGAAAAACTGATTCCGGTTTTGGTAGCAGCCATTAATGAGCAGCAAGCGCAAATTGATGTTTTAAAACGCGAAATAGAAGCCTTAAAGAAAAAGTAGTTTATTGTTTTATTAAGTGATTTGATGAAGAGAAAGGAGCTGATGAGGCTCCTTTTTCGTTTATAAGTTTTGTGATTTACTTTTTTTTAACCTTATTTTACAACAATACTGAGAGTTTGCAGACTCTTTTCTAGTATTAAATTCTTAGAGTATTTTGGGTATTATCTTAAAAAGGGTTTATTTAAGCATTCATAAATAACTTAAGCTTTTTTTACAAATTCTGATTTTAAATTCATGGCGCCAAAGCCATCAATTTTGCAAGAAATGTTATGATCTCCATCCGTAAGGCGAATGTTTTTTACTTTAGTTCCGGCCTTTAATGGTTTTGGAGCACCTTTAACAGGAAGGTCTTTAATCACAATAACAGAATCTCCGTCTTTCAACTCATTGCCATTAGAATCTAGTATTTTAAGGCCGTTTTCGGTTTCAACTTGTTCCTCACTCGGGACCCATTCATTAAAACATTGCGTACATACTAGGTGGTCTTGGTCTTCGTAGGTAAATTCTGAATTGCATTTTGGGCAGTGGATGGCTTCGCTCATTTTATTTTGTATTTAAAAGCCTAAAGGTAAAAAAATGATGCTATGGTTTGTTGTTTTGTTCAGGACTTCACCTCATAATATTTATGTCGCTTTGTTTAAACCAATAGGTTTCCTCTCTGCTTGGCCTGCCAGTAATTTGATACTCAATATTTTTTTGCGTTAAGGATTGAAGCGGCAGCTCCCGATTTTTTTATCGGGACTACAGCGTAAAGCCTGTTAAAACGCCCAAAAACAAAAAAGTCGGGAGTTAATTAAAACCACCGACTTTTTTGGTATTAAAATGTCAATCTTATTTCTGAGTCTTCTTTGCCTCTTGCATTGGGTTTCCTCCGGTAGATGCGCCTCTTACCTGGTTTTGTTGTTTAAACAACTCAAATTTGGTAGGTTGATTTACTCTTGGGAAGCTATTGTTGCTGGCATCAATATCAGCTGTTTCTAAATAAGGGTCTAATTTAACAGAAGCCATAGTTTTGGTTTTAGCAAATACCTTGGTTACCTTATTTTCGTCTTTACGCCAAATGTAAGCGGGTACGGTTTCTACTTCTTTGGTGCCATCGCTATAAGTCCACTCTATAATAATTGGAGATACCAAACCACCTACGTTAGAGAAATCTAATTGGTAGAAATTGGTTTTGCTATCGTATAGTTTTTTCTCATCTGCACTTAAAGAAGCGTAGTATTTGTTGAAGTTTTCTTTGGTAGCTGGGGTGGCGGCGAAACGATCCCACTTGTTATAAAAATCTAATAAAGAAGTATCAGCTTCTACGGCAAAGGTAATACCTGCATCGCGATTACGCTTTCTGGCAATAATGAAGTTGCTTTCATCAGCTTGTTTTCTTTGGTAAGCGCTTTCTACTTCTGGGTTTTTGCTATCCATTCTAAAAGCGATTACGTTATCAAGAGAAATATCTACGGCATCTGTTCCGTAAAACCAACCTCTCCAAAACCAATCTAAATCTACTGCTGATGCATCTTCCATGGTTCTAAAAAAATCAGCTGGGGTAGGGTGTTTAAAAGCCCATCTTCTGGCGTATTCTTTAAAAGCGTAATCAAATAGCTCACGACCCATTACGGTTTCTCTCATCACGTTTAAAGCAGTTGCTGGTTTAGCATAAGCGTTTGGTCCAAAGTTGATGATGTTCTCTGAGTTGGTCATGATTGGCTCTAACTGGTCTTTAGGCAGTTTCATGTAATCTACAATTAAATGAGCGGGACCTCTGCGAGATGGATAGTTGTTGTCGAATTCCTGCTCGGCTAGGTATTGGCAAAAAGTGTTTAAACCTTCATCCATCCAAGACCACTGACGCTCATCAGAATTTACAATCATTGGGAAAAAGTTATGTCCCACTTCATGAGTGATTACGCCAATCATTCCGTATTTGGTAGCTTCAGAATAAGTTCCGTCTTTTTCTGTACGGCCATAGTTAAAGCAAATCATTGGATATTCCATTCCGTTAGATGCTTCTACAGAAATAGCAACCGGATAAGGATAAGTGATGGTATGCTTAGAATAAACCTTTAGAGTATTTGCAATTACTTTGGTAGAATATTTACGGTATAAACCGTAAGCTTCTGGTCCGTAGTAAGACATGGCCATTGGCGATTTTCCTTCTACATTTACCTTCATGGCATCCCAAACTAATCTGCGAGAGCTCACAAAAGCAAAATCTCTTACGTTTTCTGCAAAGTATGTCCAAGTTTTTTTGGCTGTAGATTTAGACTTCATGGCGTTTTTAGCTTCTGCTAAAGTCACCACCTCAATAGGTTCGTTAGCGTTTTGCGCTTGTTTCCAACGGTTTAATTGTGCGCCAGTTAATACAGAGCCATAGTTTTGACACTCACCAGTAGAACCAATAATATGATCTGCGGGTACGGTAATATTTACTTTATAATCTCCAAAAGTTAAAGCAAATTCGCCTCTGCCGGTAAATTGCTTGTTTTGCCAGCCCTGAAAATCAGAGTAAACAGCCATTCTAGGGTACCATTGTGCAATGGTGTATAAATAGTTGTCGTCTTCTGCAAAATATTCAGACCCTCCACGACCACCAATTGTGGTACGATCAGTGATTTTATAATTCCAGTTAATTTTAAATACAAATTTTGCCCCAGGCGCTAACGTTTTTGGCAATTCAATACGCATCATGGTTTGGTTTATGGTGTATTTTAAAGCACTGCCGGCACCGTCTGTGACTTTTAAAATATTTACGCCATAATCATTTGTTCCGCCAATAATGGTTTGTAATTGACGGATACTCATTCTATCACCCATTTTACTGCCATCAAAAGATTGGTTGTCACTGGTAGATTTGTGTTCGTTTTCGTCTAATTGTAACCACAAATATGTCAGTGGATCTGGCGAATTGTTAGTGTAAGTAACCGTTTCGGAACCAATTAAGCGTTGGTTTTTTTCGTCAATTTCTGCGTTAATTACGTAATCAGCTTTTTGTTGCCAATAAGCCGGACCTGGTGCACCCGAAGCTGAACGGTACATGTTTGGATCACGAATAATGGTTTCTAACTGTTCAAATTTGTTGCCATGGTTAGCACCCGGATTATTCTGTTGAAACTGCGCATAAGCTGCTCCACACAATCCAAAGCTTAATAAAAAAGGGATTAATTTATATTTCATATTTTTTTGATTGATATTTTGTATTTGGATATGATGAGTATTGGGTATTGACGTTTTAGTATCGAGTATTATGACACGGGTTATAACTTCTAACTTTTCACTTTCAACTTAAAAATTTTCACTTCAAAAAGGAAATCTCTCCATAGCCATTACCAAAGCAATCCCGAAAATAGCTGAAGAAAGAAAAAGATTCCATTCTCTTTTTTGTACTCTAATTAGTTTTACAATTAAAAAGGAGAGTAGCAACACCGAAAATACAATAATTATTTGTCCAAATTCTAATCCTACGTTGAAAGCAAATAGCTCTGCAACAACATTGTTGCTTTTGCCCAATAAACTCTTTAAATAATTAGAGAAGCCCATTCCGTGTATTAAACCAAAAACGAGCGCCAAGAGGTAGATAGGATTGAATTTTTGCTTGAAGGTTCTTTTTTTAACGATATTGATAAAAGTAGTGATCACAATAGTAACTGGTATAAGGAATTCTATCCAAGCAGATGGAATTAAAATTTCGTTAAAAACGCTTATCGCTAAGGTTACAGAATGGCCAATGGTAAATGCCGTCACTAAAATTAAAAGCTTTCGCCAATCGCTCATCAAATAAACACCGCATAAAGCCGTTACAAATAATATGTGATCATAGCCTTGCCAGTCTAAAATATGTTGCCAGCCTAATTGGAAAAAAATAGAAAAATCCTCCATCAAATTGTTTTAGTTTTGGTCTATAAACTGCAAATTATTAATTATGATAAATATAATATTCCTTTTGGTTA
>JBILPO010000088.1:0-7153 GCA_044373805.1 Pelobium sp. | reverse complement strand
CGGCAATTTCAAAATTTTTGAAAGCGTGACTTACATTTGCATCCATGTAGGTGTTCCAAATATTTGGAATCATAGCTGTGCGACAAACTTCAAATCTCTCACCCCAGAAACCACCTGTCCAGCGAACGTCTTCCATATTTGGACTTTGAAATACTGCGAATTTGCTGGTTGAGGTATTGGTTAATGCTTTCTGCTGTGCATTTACAATTAATGTAAAAAAGCAAAAACAGGTAAATAATATGCTATTTTTAATTTTCATGCGCTATTTATTTAATTCTTTTTCTATAAAAATTGGACCTAATAATCCTGCTGGTAAGAGCGGAGAATTGTTTAATCTAAAAGGTGCTGTGGTTTGTGTAATTCGTTCTTTTTGAAGCAAATGGCTATCTCCAATTAAACGGTTAGCCCAAGTGTTTGTGATGGCAATTTCTAAGGTATTAGTTCCTTTTTTTAATGCCGATGAAATATTGATTCGGTGTGGGAAAGTCCAAATTACACCTAATTCTTTTCCGTTAATTTTGATAGAAGCCAAATCATTAATAACACCTAAATTAAGCCATAGTTCATTATTGATTTCTTTCTTTTTAAGTTTAATTTCTTTACTATAAACCGCTGTACCCGAATAATATTTGATAGCAGAATCTGGATACAATGACCAATCGGTTAATTTCTCCATTTTAATACTAGATGAAGGACCACCAAAATTAGGGTCAAACTTTAAGTTCCAGCTTTCGCTGATGTTCTTAAATTCCTTAAATTTCGCCCAGTTTTCTCCTTGATGATTTTCTGTTGTTCCATCTCCATTAAAAACAAGAAAAAAAGATTGAGCAGGTGCCAATTTTAAGGTCATTAATATCCTGCCATTTTCAGTTTTCCAAGAATTAAGGTTTGTTAAAGTATTAGCAACGGCATCATATAATTGAGGTTTCATCCCGTTTAAGCGGAAAGAGAAGTTTAAAACCCTTTCTTCTTCTTTTTGATTGCTGATAAAATAAGTTTCTTGATTATTGTCTTTTCTATGGTTCCAAGCAATATCATTAGCTGATTTATTGGCGATATCCGTAACTATTAAATCTTTACTTAATCCTAATTCAGCAAAATCTTTATTTTGAAAAGGTTTGTCTTTAATCACAATAATTCCCTTTTCTTCTAATTCCTTAATTTTATTTAAAGTGGCTTCGCTAATGATTCCGCTTGGATTCATTGGGTTGTCTATAGGCAAAACAATGATTTTATAAGTCGTACCTTCTTTGCTAAACTTCACTCTTCCGTTTAACACTTCCGCATTTTTCAAAGCATCAGGATTAAAAGAATCATAGGCATACCCGTTTAAGGGATTTACCCAATCTTCAGCGTCGGCCATGTTTGCGGAGTTACTTACCCCTATAGGTTTCTGACGTAATGGAACGCCAACATTTTGTAATCTTATTTTTTCTGACGCTACTTTTTCTATTCCGAAAATTCCGGGTAAAGTATTCACTAATCTATCTGGCAATATAGAGCGACTAGGAATTTCATCTCCTATGAAAACCGCAATATCTACAACAGGTTCACCTTTTTGTAATAATTCTTGAGATCTAGTTGCATAATCTACCCAAGCTTTACCAGGTTTCCACCATGTTTGATCTCGCTGAAAATATAGGCCTACCCCATCTAAGGTCATTCCGGGTTTTCTATCTAACCACGGGTTATGGGTAAAAACGTGGTAAACCATTTTATTGATGCCTAAAGCATAATTTCTGTCTTGCAAAGTTTTCAGCATTCTTGGTTGTTCGCTCCAATCCATCCTCACGGTAGTAAAGGCTTCTGCCTGAATAATCTTCTTCCCGTAAATATGCGCTGCAGAAATAGCATCTAACATATCATTTGGTTTATCATGCGTAGGGCTATTTAACCAAAATTCGCCCATTGGGATATCTACATTTTTGTAGTGTAACAATCCATCACTTACCATGGTAGGTGCAACGCTTTCTGCTGTAAAAGTGACTCCATTTTCTTTAGCCAACTGCGCTAAGGTTTGGTAGAAAACATCATTTACCAATTGAGAAATAGTTAACCTAACATCATATAAAACCTGCTCAGATTTTGCAGCACTTTCTATTGGAAAACCTGCCATAACAGCTAGATATGATGATAAATCATACCCTCTCCTAATTTTAAATTCGGCAGCAAAATTAGCCGACCAATTTTGGCTTCCACATTCCCAGCTATCTACATGAAAAACACTTAGAACATCTTTGTATCGAGCTCCTGCATGTTTTAACGCTTCGCCATACCAATTGTTAAATTGTAATTTTATGGCTTCGGCGTTAAATTTATCACATTCTAAACCTACTGCACCGCCACCAGTTTCATTGGTATGCCCAGTTGAAGTATGCCCTATTCTAAGAATTGTCCAGTTGCCGGCAGGAACTTGCCAATTAAGTGCTCCTTTTTCATTCAGTTGAGCGGTGAGGTTGATGATTTGATTTGGATTGATGCATAGTTTATCTTCAATTTCTTTCGATGTTGTTCTTTCACTAATGCGCCATACTTCTCCATTTTTACTTTCAAACTGATTAATTAATGGTTCTGAAGATAATTGTAAGGCAGTTAATTTCAAGGAAGGCTTCCATTTTGCAGCATCCAAATCTTCGGCCCCAGGTAAAGAACCTTCTTTCTGAAACACAAATCGGAAATATTTAGCCTTCACAGGGATGATACTGTAGGTATGTTCTACATCGGTATCTTGCCAACCATGTCTTGGAGCTTTAAGTTGTTGATGGTTTTTAAATGTAATTCCATCATCACTTGTTTGCACCAATAATCTTTGCGATTCATAATTATTACCATTGCTTTCTATGTGAATGGTTCGGCAATTAAAAGGTTCAATAAATTGATAAGTAACATACGCATCAACTGCAGATCGGAAAGCCTTTTTTCCATCAGGATTGATTAAGAAATTAACATCTTCGCCAGTACTTGAAGTAATGGTAGGTTTGCTGTTTTGTGTATTGATTTTTGACCCTTGTAGAGAAGGAAAAGCTATAATTTGAATATCCTTATAATAGTTTTCGAAATGCTTTGGCGTGGGTAATTGAAGATCTAGCTTGTTCCCTCCTGCTACATCCATCCTGCTAAAAACCACTTTTTGCATGGATAATTCGGGGGTAATCCAAGGGCCACCCGCCAATGCAAAACCATCGCTTACATGCATTCCCAATTTTAGGTTTAGACGTTTAGCTTCTGAGAAAGCAAAAGTGACCATTTCCCACCATTGCGGACTTAATTGTTGTGCTGTTGGAGTGAACTGAGGTGGATTCGTAATCCCCTTAATTGGCATTAAATAAGCTCCACCAATTCCTGCCTCTTTCATAGCTTCCAAATCGGCTGTAATGCCAACCTTAGAAACGCTGGCCTGCATCCAATACCAGAAAACCCAAGGTTTAGCATCAAGATTTCCCTGAGCTTTACCAATGTAAGCTACCGAGTTGAGTAGAATAAATACAAGAAGCCTTCTATAAAAGTTCATTCGAGATTAATTATTGGCTTTTTTTACTTTATGTCCAAACACTCCAAAATAAAGAATCACTAAAAAACACAGCAAAGGAATAATGTAACCAGATTGAATATCATCATGTTTAATATCAATTAAAGTTCCCATTGCATATGGTAAAATAGCGCCTCCAACAATAGACATCACCAACCATGAAGAACCTGTTTCTGTATTGCTTTTTAAGCCAACCAAACCCAATGAAAAAATGGTTGGGAACATGATTGACATAAAAAAACCTAAGCCCCCTAAAGCATAAATTACTTGAATTCCAGTTCCATAAATAGCAATTAAACAAAGAATAACACTCAATACGCAGTAAATGGAAAGCAATATATAATCTTTAGTAAATCTCAGAAAGAAAGTCCCAATAAACCTGCCTGCCATAAACAAAAATCCATATACACCTAAATAATATCCAGCAGTTTTTTCATCTAAACCAGCACCTTGTTGTGCAATTCTGATAAAAAAACTGGTGACACATACCTGCGCACCTACATAAAAGAATTGCGCCACTACTGCCCAACTTAAATGAGAAAATTTTAATACCGAGAAAAAACCAGGTTTAACTTCTACCTCTGTATGCTGAGTTTTCATAGATGGTAAGTGCATAAAGTAAAACACAATGGCCACTAAAACCAATACGGTTCCTAAAATGATGTAAGGTAATTTTACCGATGAGGCTTCTTCTAATAAATAAGCTACTCGGGCGGGTTCTGCCATTGCAGCCATTTGCTCTGGTGTATTGGTTTTTCCTGATAGGATAAATACAGAGCCAATAATTGGAGCAACCATAGCTGCCAAACCGTTAAATGAAGCTGCTAAGTTTAATCTTTTTGAAGAAGACTCTGGTGGGCCTAAAATTGCTGCATAGGGATTTGCACTGGTTTCTAAAATGGTTAATCCACAACCAATTACAAATAGCGCAAATAAGAACAATTCATAAGTTCTGGTATTTGCTGCTGGTACAAAAAGAAATGCTCCTGCTGCAAAAACTAATAAACCCGTAATAATACTGTTCTTGTAGCCAAATTTTTTGATGATCATGCCGGCAGGAATAGCCATGATAAAATAAGCGAAAAACACAGAAGTATCAATCAATGTTGATTGTCTGTTGTTTAACTCACATGCTTTTTTTAAATGTGGGATAAGGATTGAGTCTAAATTATGAGCCATTCCCCAAAGAAAGAAAAGACTAGTAATTAAGATAAAAGGTAAAAGATATTTTGCTCCAGCACCTTTTTCTGTAGGAACTTGATGTTGGTCTCCTAATTGATTTGTTACTTGCATTGTTTAGTTGGTTGTTGGTTTTATGCTTTTTTATTTACGAGTAAAATATGATCACAAACCAATACCACTTCTCCCCTTTGGTTAATGATTTCGACATGCTCTGTCACAGTACCCATTTCCGGCTTTTTTGCTCCTCCTTTTTCAGAAATGGTAATTTCTGAATGGATGGTATCTCCAATATGAACTGGTTTTACAAAACGTAATCTATCATATCCTTTTGAAAAAGCCTCTGGGTTAATTTCAGATGCAGTTAAGCCGATACCGATACTAAAAACCATTGTTCCATGAGCAATACGTTGTCCAAATGGCTGTGTTTTACACCATTCTTCATCCATGTGATGAGGAAAAAAATCTCCGGTATGACCGGCATGCACTACAAAATCTGTTTCGGTAATGGTTCTGCCTAACGTTTGTCTTTTATTTCCTAGGAGATAATCTTCAAAAAAGGTTGATTTAAAATACATTTTTGTTAAATTTTGGTTTTTTTATTCCTTGTTATTTAATCCTTTATCTACAAATCGTCTAATAAAACGCCACCTTGTTTACTGCTGATGTAGCATGCTTCCACTACTTTCATGGTGCCTAAAACATCCTGTACGCTTGCTTCTAATTTTTTTCCAGATCCTTCTTTAAATCTCATCAGATTAGACATTGCGCCAATAAAAGCTTCAGGAAACCAAGAACCTTCTAATTTCATTTTTTTCCATTCATATTCACCATCCTCATTAGGTAAGGCATATTCAAATACATCAGGAAGTCCATACGGATAATTCATCAATAAGCCCATTTTAGCTTTAATTGCGCCTCTGGTTCCTTCCCATTTGATATAACTTTCTTCATGTTGAGGGCCAAAATGATGATCGTGATTGGTATTGATTAACACACGCATCGTTTCTCCATAGTCTAAAATAATAGAAGATCTGGAAGATGATAATTTCTTTAGTGGATGCCTAACTGTTTTTGCCATCACGCTATTAGGATTTCCTAAAAATGAACGAATACAATCTATATAATGCACACTATGAAAAAGTATTTCTAATCTTGGATGTTCTTTAATGAGAGGAAACAATTCCCAGGGTGTATTTACGGTTATCTTAAACTCTAAATCATATAATTCGCCAATAATTCCTTGGTTAATGATAAACCTTGCCGCACTTACAAATGGGGAAAACCTAAGCTGAAAATTAATAGCCGCCACTAAATTTTTCTTTTCGCAAACGGTTACAATTTCTCTTGCCTGAGCCAAATTATTACCCATGGGTTTTTGAATAAGCACCGCAGCGCCTTCAGGTAATTGTTCTAAAATTTCTATGTACTGATCTGGCAAAACAGTAATATCATACACTGCATTTTCTGGTGCATTTTTTACAGCATCCGCAACGGAATCAAAAACATTGGGAATATTATAAGCCTTCGCAAGAGCATGAGCTTTAGAAATTGTTCTGTTAGTAATGCCAAAAATCTCAAACCCTGCCATTTGATAAGCTGGTAAATGTGCATCTTTTACAATTCCACTTGCACCAATAATTATTATTGGTTGCTTAGTTTGGGGCAATAATGGTTTATAGGGGATCTCCATAGACTAAAATAATTTGATTATTTGCTCTTGAGCTTGACTTAATAATTGGGTTGAAGGCAATTTAGAATTAATGGCATCTACAACCATGAGATCAATCACTTCGGCAATTTTAGGCCATGTGGCTAATTGTGGCAATGTTTTAGCATTTTCATGGAGTGTTTGCAGTTTATGATAATATGGGATGATATTGTTGATATCGGGATCATTCCAAGTTGATTTTCTACAACCAATTCCGCCTTCTGTAGTGAGTAATTTATCGGCCAAAGGAGAAGTCGCAAATTTTAAAAAATAGTAAGCCAACACTTTATTTTTACTGCCTGATGCGATGGCGTATAACCAATAAACATTTAAGGTAGCGGTGGGATTGTTTTGCGAAGAAGGTAAAGTACTGATATCTACTTTACCTTTTACTTTTGATTGCGGAATCACTTCGCACATAGATGCAAAACCAAACCAATTGATCGCCATTGCTGCTTCTCCGTTTGCGAAAGCTAATCCGGCTTTTACAGATTCAAAGTTTTTTGAACTTGGGTGTGTGGTATTTTTGTTATTTACGATACTACGGTAATATTCTAAGCCTTCTGCAGCTATGGTAGTATTGATATTAACTTTTTGATTTTCATCAATTAATGTTCCTCCACGAGTCCATAATTGTAAACAGAAATCAAATACCATGTTGTGACCATCAGGGTAATTGGCAAATACGCAACCATATAAATTTTGTGCTGGTCTATTAAAAAACTCGGCTATAG
>JBILPO010000087.1:0-7182 GCA_044373805.1 Pelobium sp. | reverse complement strand
GGTCGCTCATTTATTGAGGCCTTACAAAAAGCTTGTCAGTCTTTAGAAATTGGCAGTGCTGGTTTAGGTTCAGATGGTAAGCAAATCCGCAACATAGAAGACATTATGAATAAGCTAGAGCACCCAAGTTGGGATAGGCTTTTTGCAATAAAAGATGCTTTTAGAATGGGTGTGCCGCTAGAATCTATTAGAAAAGTAACCAAAATAGACCGTTGGTTTTTAAATCAAATACAAGAGTTAGCCACTTTAGAGCAAGAATTAAAGCGTTATACATTAACCAATATTCCTAAAGATTTCTTTATTTTAATGAAGCAAAAAGGATTTTCTGATATACAAATTGCCTGGATTTTAGGTAACGTAACAGAAGACGAAGTTTATGATAGACGAAAAGAATTAGGCATTAACAGAGTGTATAAAATGGTAGATACTTGTGCGGCAGAATTTCCTGCAAAAACGCCATATTTCTATTCTACTTATGACGGTGAAAACGAATCAATTCCATCTGCAAAGAAAAAAATTATTGTATTAGGCTCAGGTCCAAATCGTATTGGGCAAGGCATAGAGTTTGATTACTCTTGCGTACATGGTTTAATGGCCGCCAACGAAGAAGGTTATGAAGCCATTATGGTAAACTGTAACCCCGAAACAGTTTCTACCGATTTTAATATGGCCGATAAACTTTACTTTGAACCTGTTTTTTGGGAGCATGTAAGAGAAATAATCGAGCTAGAGAAGCCAGAAGGTGTAATTGTACAACTGGGCGGACAAACGGCTTTAAAAATGGCCGAAAAGCTGCATGAGAAAGGCATCAAAATTATTGGTACTTCTTACAGCAATATGGACATTGCTGAAGACCGCGGACGTTTCTCAGATTTATTAAAAGATTTAAATATTCCTTATCCTAAATATGGCGTTGCCGAAACTGCCGAAGAAGCCATTGAAGTAGCACATGAGGTTGGTTATCCGGTATTGGTGCGTCCTTCTTATGTTTTAGGCGGACAAGGAATGAGCATTGTGATTAACGATGAGGATTTAGAAAAAGCAGTCGTAAAATTATTGGGAGATTTACCGGGTAACCGAGTTCTAATTGACCATTTTTTAGACAGAGCAGAGGAAGCAGAATCAGACGCAATTTTTGATGGTGATGATGTACATATCATAGGTTTAATGGAGCATATTGAACCAGCAGGTATTCACTCCGGAGATTCTTTTGCAGTATTGCCACCGTTTAATTTATCAGCAAATGTGATTGCTAAAATGGAGGAATATACTGATAAAATTGCTCGAGCATTAAATATCAGAGGTTTGATGAATATGCAATTTGCCATTAAAAACGAAGATGTTTATGTCATTGAAGCCAATCCACGAGCATCAAGAACTGTTCCTTTTATTGCCAAAGCGTATGATGTCCCTTATATCAATATTGCCACTAAAATTATGTTGGGCACTAAAAAGTTAAAAGACTTTAACATTGTAAGAAAACTAGAAGGTTACGCCATTAAAGAACCTGTTTTCTCTCACCATAAATTCCCAGAGATTCAGAAAGAATTAGGCCCAGAAATGAAATCAACTGGCGAATCTATCCGTTTCATTAAAGATTTAGAAGATCCTTATTTCATTCAGTTATACAAAGAGAAATCAATGTATTTAAGCAAGTAGGGATAACCCTCGGGTTGTCCTTTTTGGAGTTATCCTTTTAAAACCATCTCATTTATTTGAGGTGGTTTTTTTGTTTTGGGTTTGAATGTCATGGAGATTTGGATAACCCAAGGGTTATCCCTACGGAAAATGAATTGGTTTTTTGTTTAGAAAAGCAAAGTAAAGAGACAACTTCGCAAAATCAATTACTCCAATTGATAATTCTTATGCAAAACTAAGAAACTTGCTTTTTCCTCCTTTTTAAAAGGGATGTCCCAGTTTCCCTGGTAGCTAATTTTTGTAGGCAACAAATCCTCCCCAAAATAGCTCATTTCAATATTCATTTGAACATCAAATTCAAAAGCCATATTATCTATCTTCATATCAA
This sequence comes from Pelobium sp., assembly GCA_044373805.1. Classification (GTDB taxonomy): domain Bacteria; phylum Bacteroidota; class Bacteroidia; order Sphingobacteriales; family Sphingobacteriaceae; genus Pseudopedobacter. Next base: position 5,156 of record JBILPO010000087.1, on the reverse strand, counting down.
TATATCGCCCTAAAATTTGAAAGTTTCTTTGATCAAAAATGGTGGTGAGCTCTTTAATCATGATGCCGTCTTTAGTCCAGTTGCTTAAATCGGGTTTCATCAACACTTTAAATCGGTAAACCGGAATAGAATCTAAATAAGTCCCTTTAGAGAAGGTATAATTATAATACTGACGCATGTTAGCAGTAAAAATTTCTGTTTTACCAGCTATAAAAGGAACTCCTTTAACGGGTCTGCCGGGAGTAAAAACTAAGGTTTTTAATTTGTCTTTATAAGATTCATTTGTACCGCCTTTACCAGCGGTTGCATTTGCAGAATTAGGTACAAAATCTGAATTATAGGCATTCATAAAAATATAGTCGAACATTTCTACCGTGTACAAATCATACTTGCCATTTCTTTTATAGAGGTTTCCGCTGTCTCCCTTTTCTAAAAACTTTAAATTATGCCCATTAGCATCGTTATTATGAAATATCTTACGATAAACCTTACCTTCTACCTTATCTTTTTTATCGTAGGTATAAACTCTGTTTTCTGCGGTAAACGCATACTTTTTCATATTTCTAAAAGCCTGATAAAAACTAGTGTCGGTTAAAATTTCCTGAATAAAATCTTCAATATCTAACCCTGCTTTACCAATTTTAACCACCGCATCTTTATCCATTTTCATGGTTAAAACCGTATCGGGATTAAAACGTGGAATAGCCTGACTAAAAGCTAAAGAGCCAGAAAAAAGTAAAACAAATAAAAGGATGTAGTTTTTCATTGTCTATAAAAAAAGGCTTTCGTTTGGTGAAAGCCTATATTGTTAACCTTGTAATATGCATTTTGTGTTAATTGCCTAATTCTTTTATGGTCATATAGGCCATTAAACCAGTACTTATTCCTAAAGCATTTTCATCAATATCAAAAGTTGGTGTATGAACGGATGAAGTAATTCCTCTAGCTTCATTTCTGGTTCCTAATCTATAGAAACAAGCGTCAGCGGCTTGAGAAAAATATGCAAAATCTTCGGCAGCCATCCAAATATCTAAATCTACCACGTTTTCTTCTCCTAAATATTCAATAGCATTTGCTTTCACGCGGGCGGTTAACTGTTCTTCATTAATTAAGAATGGATAGCCTTTTTCTATTCTAAAATCACAACTTCCACCCATACCTTCTGCAATGCTTTCGGCTAATTTTTTCATTTTCTGGTGTGCTTCTGCTCGCCACTTTTCATTCAATGTTCTAAATGTTCCTTCTAAATAAACTTCATTAGGAATTACATTGGTTGCACCATTGGCAATCACTTTACCAAAAGAAAGTACCGATGGAGAACGAGGATCGGAGCTACGACTGATAATGGTTTGCAACGCAGTAATCATGTGCGCCATAATTACCACTGGATCTATATTTTGTTGTGGTTGTGCCCCATGCCCACCTTTACCTTTGATGGTTACGTATAACTCATCTGTAGAAGCCATATATTTCCCTGGGCGAATACCAATTTTACCGGCATCTATCAAAGGCATTACATGTTGCCCCAAAACAGCATTGGGTGTTGGATTTTCTAAAACCCCTTCTTTAATCATTAAATTTGCACCACCGGGTAATCTTTCCTCTGCCGGTTGAAAAATGAGTTTAACCGTTCCAGCAAATTCATCTTTTAATTTATTTAAAATACTTGCAGTTCCTAAAAGTGACGAGGTATGTACATCATGTCCGCAGGCATGCATTACTCCTTGATTTTTAGATTTATAAGCTACGTCATTTGCTTCTAAAATAGGTAAAGCATCCATATCAGCCCTTAAGGCAATCACTTTATCTGACTTTTTACCTTCAATTAAACCCACCACACCGGTATTTGCCATTTCTTTAAAAGGAATACCCATTTTGGTTAATTGCATTTTCACAAATTCAGAAGTGTTATATTCCTCAAAAGATAGCTCTGGATGAGCATGCAGATGTCTCCTGTTTACAGTAACTTCCTCATGGATTTCACTGGCTATAGATTTAATTTTATTGATCAACATTAAATTCATCAGCTTTAATAGGGTTAATACGCTCACTAAAAATAAATAAAGTTGGAAACTCTGCCCTCAATTCATTCATTAATTTTTGCGCCTCTGCCCGGGTTCTAAAATCTCCTACTTTAACCCTATAATTGGGTTGGGTGTAAGACAAATAAGTATTTAATTCTGGATATAAAGACTTAAATCTGGCTTGTTCATTATAAGCTTCTTTTCTATCGGTGCCAAAAAAAACCTGTATTCGGTAGCCATAAACAACTATTGGCGTTCCGTTGTTAGAAACGCCTTTGTTTAAAGCAATTCTTCTGGCAATTAAACTGTCTATTAAAGGGCTTTTTACTATCGTCACCTTACCATTTGATTGCGCAAAGCCAATGCCTGAAATTACAAGCAATAAGATAGTTAAAAGATGCCTTTTGCTATTCATTATGCAGTTAATCCGTGACAGCTTTTGTACTTTTTACCACTACCACATGGGCAAGGGTCATTTCTACCGATCTTAATTTCGGCTTTTATAGGCTGCATTTTTTGGATTTCACGAGTATCATCAACTGGTACACCGTTACTTTCTTGCGCCAACTCTGGTTTAGAGATTTTAAGCTTACTCATATCTGTTTTGGGCTGAGACCTGCCTTCTTTTAGCGGCGCTTCACCTTGCACCGGAATGCCCCCTTTAAATAAGAAACTCACCACATCTTTATTCACCACCGCCAACATATTTTTAAATAAGTTGAACGCTTCCATTTTGTAAATAACCAAGGGATCCTTTTGCTCATAAACAGCATTCTGAACAGATTGCTTTAAATCATCCATTTCACGTAAATGCTCTTTCCAGGTCTCATCAATCAGCGAAAGCGTAATGGTTTTTTCAAAAGATCTTACCACTTCTTTACCACGTGTTTCTACTGCCTTTTTAAGCGGAGTAGCTACTTGAATACCTTGTAATCCATCTGCAAAAGGAACAATGATATTCTCTATGCTTTCTCCTCGGGTATCAAAAACATCTTTAATTACCGGATAAGCTTGCTGAGCTACCATTTCAGATTTATGTTTGTAGAAATTACTAGCCTCCACAAAAACTTTATCTGCTAATTTATCAATATTACTACTGGCAAATTCAGCATCAGTAATGGCGCTATCCATAGCAAAAACCCTTATTAACTCTAATTTTAAACCTTCGTAATTATTTGTTTCTTTAAACTCGGTTACTACATCATCAACCACATCTAAAATCATGTTTTCAATATCTACGTCTAAACGTTCGCCAAATAAAGCATTTTTACGTTTAGAGTAAATTACACTACGTTGTGAGTTCATCACATCATCATATTCTAACAAACGCTTACGAATACCGAAGTTGTTTTCTTCTACTTTCTTTTGCGCTCTTTCTATAGAATTGGTAATCATAGAATGCTGAATGACTTCCCCTTCTTCAATACCCATTCTTACCATTAAGCTGCCAATACGTTCTGAACCAAATAAACGCATCAAGTTGTCTTCTAAAGAAACGAAGAATTGCGTAGAACCTGGATCTCCCTGACGACCAGAACGACCTCTTAACTGTCTATCCACACGACGAGATTCGTGTCTTTCTGTACCTACAATAGCCAAACCGCCGGCTTCTTTAACGCCTTCGCCTAGTTTAATATCCGTACCACGACCAGCCATATTGGTTGCAATTGTAACCGTTCCGGCTTTACCAGCTTCGGCAACAACGTCTGCTTCTTTTTGGTGCAATTTTGCGTTTAATACATTGTGTTTGATACCTTTCATTTTCAGCATCCTACTTAATAATTCGGAAATCTCTACGGAAGTGGTACCCACCAAAACTGGTCGCCCTGCTAGCGTTAATTCTACAATTTCTTCTGCAACGGCATTGTATTTTTCACGCATGGTGCGGTAAACTTTATCTTGCCTGTCTTCACGGGCAATAGGGCGATTGGTAGGAATCTCTACCACATCTAATTTATAGATTTGCCAAAGCTCCCCTGCTTCTGTTACCGCAGTACCCGTCATACCCGCTAATTTGTGGTACATCCTAAAATAGTTTTGCAAAGTAATGGTAGCGTATGTTTGCGTAGCATCCTCTACTTTTACATTTTCTTTAGCTTCTATAGCTTGATGCAAACCGTCTGAATAACGGCGGCCATCCATAATACGACCCGTTTGCTCATCAACAATTTTTACTTTTCCTTCGTCAATGATGTATTCTGTGTCTTTTTCAAATAAAGTGTACGCTTTTAACAATTGATTTACCGAGTGAATACGTTCTGATTTTACTGAGAAATCTCTAATCAATTCGTCTTTTTTAGCCGCTTTATCTTCATTGCTCATCGCAGATTTCTCAATATCGGCAATTTCTGTCCCTACATCTGGCATTACAAAAAAGTGTGGGTCTTCGCCCGATGCGGTAATCAATTCGATACCTTTTTCTGTTAATTCAACCTGATTATTTTTTTCGTCAATTACAAAGAAAAGCTCGGCATCAGCCTTTGGCATTTCTTTGTTTTGATCTTGCATGTAGTAGTTTTCAGTTTTATTAAGCACTCCTTTCATCCCAGGCTCACTTAAAAACTTAATTAATGCTTTATTTTTTGGCAAACCTCTATGGGCTCTTAACAAAGCTAATCCGCCTTCATCAGGGCCGCCTTTACCTTCGTTAATTTGCTTTTTCGCTTCGTTTAAAACACCTGTTACAAAATTCTTTTGTGCATTTACTAGACGCTCAATTCTTGGTTTTAAATCATAAAACTCATGCTCATCCCCTCTTGGAATAGGCCCCGAAATAATTAAAGGCGTACGGGCATCATCAATTAAAACAGAATCTACTTCATCTACAATAGCGAAATGCAATTTGCCTTGTACCAATTCTTCTGGTGAGCGTGTCATATTGTCACGCAGGTAATCAAAACCAAACTCATTATTGGTTCCGTACACCACATCAGCTTGGTAAGCTTTTCTTCTTTGTGGGGAGTTGGGTTGATGCTTGTCAATACAGTCAACGGCTAAACCATGAAATTCGAAAACAGGACCATTCCATTCTGAGTCACGACGAGCTAAATAATCATTTACCGTCACTACATGAATTCCTTTTCCGGCCAATGCATTAAGATAAATAGGGAGTGTTCCTACCAAAGTTTTACC
>JBILPO010000086.1:0-7278 GCA_044373805.1 Pelobium sp. | reverse complement strand
TTTGGCAGTATTTAATCCACAAACAAATTATAATGGCACTATTTACGAATTGAAATACTACAACACAGAAGGTCAAGAAAGTTATAATACAACAACTTTTTCTATTCCTATTGCCGCAGGTTTAAAATATAATTTTGGGAGATACTTCAATATCATAGGTGAAGTTGGATTTAGAGATACCTTTACAGATTATTTGGATGATGTAAGCGGTTCTTATGCAAGTTCAGCTGCTCTGCAGGGGAATTCCACCCAAATTACTGCTGTAAGAATAGCTCTTTCAGATAGATCATTGACTAAAAAAAGCGTTCCTGGCACACAGAGAGGCGATTTTAGAAAAAAGGACAGTTATCTGTTTGCGGGTATAACCTTAACTTATACCTTTGTGAGCCAAAAATGTGCTTTTTAGTTTAATTCACTTACCATTCATGAATTTTAGAGAAAAATTGAATCTTGATAAACTTCCACAACATGTAGCCATTATTATGGATGGAAATGGCAGGTGGGCAAAAGAAAAAGGGAAATTAAGAGTTTTTGGACATAAAAATGGCGTTTTAGCAGTAAGAGATACCGTAGAAGGCGCTGCCGAAGTTGGTATTAAACATTTAACCTTATATGCTTTTTCTACCGAGAATTGGAAAAGACCCAAATTAGAAGTCACCGCTTTAATGGAACTTTTAGTGAGTACCATTAATAAAGAAACTAAAACTTTAATGGAAAATAACGTAAAGTTAAACGCTATTGGAGATTTGGCTTCGTTACCTAAAAGATGTTTTGCAGAATTGCAGGAAGCGATAGAGAAAACAAAAGATAACACACGTTTAACCTTAACTTTAGCGTTGTCTTACAGCTCTAGATGGGAGATTTTAAACGCTACTCAAAAAATTGCCAAAGATGTTTCTATTGGAAAATTAAATCAAGAAGACATTGATGAACAACTTTTTGAAACTTACCTCTCAACAAAAGGATTGCCCGACCCAGAATTGATGATCAGAACAAGCGGAGAGCATAGAATTAGTAACTATTTACTTTGGCAACTTGCTTATGCCGAGTTGTATTTTACACCTAAGTTGTGGCCTGATTTTAGACGTGAAGATCTCTTTGAAGCTGTTTATGACTATCAACAAAGAGAACGACGATTTGGCTTAACTAGTGAACAAATTGGCTAATTTTACATTTAACAAAATTTAACAAACATTAAAGCTAATTTAGCCGCCATAAACAAGTCAATGAAGAATTTTTTTATAATTATATTTTTTCTAAGCCTTTCTTATAAAGGGTTTTCACAGGGTATCCCTAGTTTTAGACCTTCAAATTCAGAAAAGCCTTCTACAGAATTGGATTATCTTAATCCTAAAGAATACACCATAGCAGGTATAAATATTAATGGCGTAAAATACCTTGACAAATCTGTTTTAATTACTATATCTAAACTAACAGTAGGAGATAGAATTACCGTACCTGGTGATATTACGGCCAATGCAGTTAAAAATTTATGGGCACAAGGTTTATTTGATGATGTTTCTTTAGAGATCAACAGCATCAAAAATGATTCTATCTTCTTTGATTTAAATTTAGCAGAAAGACCAAGAGTTTCTAGAATACAGTTAACTGGTTTAAGCAAAAGTGAAACCGCAGATATTCAGGAAAAACTAAATAATCAAAAAGGAAAAATTGTTAATGAGAATCTAACCAACAATATAAATTCTATCATCACCAAATATTTTTCTGAGAAAGGATATTTAAACACAACAGTTGATGTGAGTTCTGTGAATGACACATCAGATGTAAATAGCCGATTTGTTAAAGTTAAAATAGACAAAAATAGCAAAGTTAAAGTCAATGCCATCAACATAGAAGGTAATACAGATTTTTCTGATGCCAAGCTTAAAAAGTTTTTGAAAAAGACACATGAAAAAGCTTTTTATAAAGTTTTAGGTACTGGTAAGTTTTTGAAAGACAAATACGAAGAAGATAAAGACAACATGATAGCAAAAATGAGAGAAAAAGGCTATCGCGATGCTGAAATTTTATCAGATTCTGTGTATAAATTTGATGCTCAAACCGTAAATATTGATATTAAAATAAATGAAGGGCCTAAGTATTATTTTGGGAACATCACTTTTGCCGGAAACGCAAAATATCCAACAGCTGTACTTAAACAAATTCTTAAAATAGAAAAAGGAGAAGTTTTTAGTGAGGCTAAACTAGAAAAGACATTAAGAAGTAGTCCTTCAAGTGATGATGTTTCTTCAGTTTACTTAAATGATGGCTATTTGACTTTTCAAGCAGATCCTGTTCAAACTAAAATTTATAAAGATACCGTAGATTTAGAGATCAGAATTTATGAAGGTCCGCAATACACCATCAATAAAATTATTTTAAAAGGGAATGAGCTAACTAATGATAAAGTTGTTTTAAGAGAAATCAGAACAAAACCAGGTCAAAAATTCTCTAAAGATTTACTAGTTCGTTCTCAACGTCAAATCTCTCAATTAGGGAATTTTGACGAACAAAAAATAGATATTAAACCAATTCCAAATCCAGCAGACGGTACTGTTGATATTCAATATACTGTTGTAGAAAAACCATCAGATCAAATTGAACTTTCAGGTGGTTTTGGTGGAGGAAGGGTAGTAGGAACTTTGGGTTTAACATTCAATAACTTCTCTGCTAAAAATTTATTCAATTTAAATGCTTACAAACCATTACCAAAAGGAGATGGTCAGAAATTAAGTATCAGAGGACAAACCAATGGTAAATTTTACCAGTCTTACAGTTTCTCTTTCTCAGAACCATGGTTTGGCGGAAAAAAACCTATTTATTTTGGAATTAGCGCATTTACTTCGTTACAAAGTAATGGCCTAAATAATAGCAATCCTAGTTTACAAAAAATAAGATTAAACGGTTTAACCTTTAGTTTAGGTAAGCAATTACAATTTCCTGATGATTATTTTAGAGTAGATTATGCCGCTAACTTGCAACAATTTAAGTTGAGAAATTACGCCGGTTACTTATTTGAAAACGGAGATTCTTATGATTTAAGTTTAAGTCAAGTGCTCAGTAGAAACTCGGTTGATGTACCTATTTTTCCAACATCGGGTTCTAATATTAAATTTACGGTTCAAGCAACCCTACCATATTCTTCTTTAAATGGTAAAAACTACAAAAATTTATCTACTTCAGACAGGTACAAATTTGCCGAATATCATAAATGGAAATTCGAATCTCAATTTTTCCAAAGAGTTTATGGTAAATTGGTTTTAAAAGCTCAGGCTCAATTTGGTTTCTTAGGCTATTACAACAAATCTGTTGGTCAAGCGCCATTTGGTAGATTTAAGGTAGGAGGAGATGGTTTGCAAGGATTCGACTTTCTACAAGGCTCAGAAGTGATTGGTTTAAGAGGGTATGCTAACAACTCTGTAGTGCCAGAGGGTTCTGCAACTACAGCAGGTAGTCCAATCTTTAATAAATATGTGATGGAATTAAGACATCCGGTTACCTTAGGAGAATCAGCAACTGTATTTATTTTAGCTTTTGCCGAAGGTGGAAATACTTGGAATAAGTTTAGCGAGTTTAATCCGTTTAATGTTAAAAGATCTGTTGGTGTTGGAGCTAGAATTTTCTTGCCTATATTTGGTTTGTTAGGTATTGATTATGGATACGGTTTTGATGCTATTCCAGGTAATAGTGCAGCAAACAATGGTCAATTTCACTTTAGTATTGCTCAACAGTTAGGGGGATTTAATTAATTTTTGATAGAGAAAATTTAACAAATGAAGAGATATATTATTCTTACATTCTTAACCGTTGTGCTTACTGCAAATGCTTTTGCCCAAAGTTTAGCTTACGTAGACTCAGAATATATCTTAAAACATATACCAGAATATTCATCGGCTCAAAAACAATTAGATGCGTTGGCATTACAATGGCAAAAAGAAGTAGATGACAAATTTAAAGAGGTAGAAAAAATGCAAAAAGATTATCAGGCTGATGAAGTTTTATTGACTGATGATATGAGAAAGAAAAGACAAGAAGATATCAATCAGAAAGATAAAGAAGTAAAAGAGTTTCAACAGCAAAAGTTTGGTTTTGAAGGTGATTTATATCGTCAAAAGATTAAATTAATAAAACCAATACAAGAAAGAGTCGCTAAAGCTATTGAAGAGCATGCCGGCAGAGAAAACATTGATATTGTAATTGATAAAAGTACCGTAACTTTGTTATTTGCAAGAGCTAATTATGATAGTACCAATGCTGTGATTACAAAAATGGGATATAAACCCGGATCATTTGCTAAATAGAAGAATTTATTTTAAAATAGTAAAACCAAATTAAATATATACAAACAAGAAAAATGAAAAGATTATTCAAAATTGCAATAGTAGCTGGAGGTTTATTATTCGCAGGTAGCGTTGCAAATGCTCAACAAAAAATTGCACATATCAATTCCGCAGAATTAATTAAGGCGATGCCTGAAGTAATAACTGCTGATAAACAATTAGAGACATTTAAAGCTTCTTTAGATGCAGATGGTAAAATCATGTATGCAGAATACCAAACTAAAGTACAAGATTTCCAGGCAAAAGAAAAAACTTTGAGTGAAGCTTTAAAAGAAGCTAAAGTGAAAGAAATTCAGGATTTACAAAAACGCATTGAAGAATTTCAACAAAAAGCTGGTGATGATTTTGAAAAGAAAAGAGGAGAATTATATGATCCAATTCTTAAAAAAGCTGAAGACGCAGTTAAAGCGGTAGCCAAAGAAAAGGGTTATTCTTATGTGTTTGATACCACACAACCAGGTTTAGTTTATTTTGATGGTGGTATTAATATTATGCCTGATGTTAAAATTAAATTAGGACTTAAATAAGCTAAATGCCTTAGCCAAAATGCTAAATGCGAAGTAGGTTTAAACTTACTTCGCATTTTTTTATTTCAATTATAATTAAAAGCATTTAGCTTTAAGCCATAAGCTTTAAAAAATGAAGTCAAGTCAACCCATAGGTATTTTTGATTCTGGTATTGGAGGATTAACCGTTGCAAATGCCATAAGGCAAGTTTTGCCTCAAGAAAGTCTAATTTATTTTGGTGATACCGCTCATATGCCTTATGGCGATAAATCTGCGGAGGCTATCAAATACTACAGTTTAAAAATTGGAAAGTTCTTGGCAGAGCAAGGGTGTAAAGCAATTGTAATTGCCTGTAATACCGCATCTTCTTTAGGCTATCAAGATTTAAAAGATTTTTTAGGTAAAGAGCTTCCTATTTTAAATGTGATTGATCCGGTAGTAGAATTTTGTAATCATCAAGCTCGATACAAAAAAATAGGGGTAATTGCTACTAAAGCAACCATCAAATCTAATGTGTATGCTAAGAAATTGAAAGAAGTTTTACCTCATATAGAGGTACAATCTTTAGCTACTCCATTATTAGCGCCAATGATTGAAGAAGGTTTTTTTGAAAACAACATTAGTAAAACCATCATAAACTCTTATCTATCCTCTACTAAGCTTAAAAAAATAGACGCTCTTATTTTAGCTTGTACTCATTATCCATTAATAAAAAGAGAGATAAATGACTATTATGAAGGTAAAGTAGAAATTTTAAACACAGCCAGTATAGTTGCAGAAGATGTAAAACAAAAATTGAAGCAATTAAATTTGTTAAATAGCTCAACTTTAAAACCAAAGCATCAGTTTTTTGTCTCCGATAAGACAAGTGCCTTTGAAACCAGTACCAGGTTGTTTTTTGGAGACAAAATTAGTTTGGTGCAAAAGAATATTTGGGATAAATAAACCATCATTCAAGTTATTTATAATGATTCTTAATAAGATAACAATCTTGTTATCTTAACATATAGACACTCTGGTTTTGTATTTTTGAGGAATTATTGCTAGTAAATAAAAGTTATGAAAAAAAGTTCAATAATAGGGATGATTATCATTGCAATTGCTATTGGAGTAATTGTGAGCACTTACGCAGATAGCAGCACTTACGGTTCTTTTTCTGATGCCCAGGAAACTCAAAAAGAATTACATGTGGTAGGTAAGCTCATCAAAAATAAAGAGATGATTTACAATCCACAGCAAGATGCTAATTACTTTTCTTTTTACATGAAAGATAATAAAGGTAAAGAATGTAAAGTTGTATTTACAGGCTCTAAGCCCCAAGATTTTGAGCGTTCGGAGCAAATTGTTTTGACCGGGCAAATGGAGAACGGAAGCTTTCAGGCAAATAAGATTTTGATGAAATGCCCATCTAAATATACCCAAGATAAAATAGAAGTTACTGAGGTTAAAGCTCAGGTAAAAAGTTAATTTTTTTTAATGGATACACAATTTACAGGCGAACACCTGTTACCCGGTCAACTCGGTCAACTCTTTATTGTACTTTCTTTTGGAACATCTTTAATCGCTTTATTTAGCTATTATTTCGCCACAACTTCCAAAGATAAATTAGATACTTCATGGCAAAAATTAGGACGATTAGCTTATCGTCTGAATCTTTTTGTGGTGATTTGTATTGGCGTTTGTTTGTTCTACATCATCTATAACCACTTGTTTGAGTACCATTATGCTTGGGCGCATTCATCAAAAACTTTACCAGTTTATTATATTATTTCTTGTTTCTGGGAAGGTCAGGAAGGTAGTTTTTGGCTTTGGACTTTTTGGCAAGCTGTATTGGGCGTAATCCTAACTTTTAAAGCCAAAACTTGGGAAAACAGCGTGATGACAGTTGTTTCTTTTTCTCAAGTGTTTTTAGCAAGCATGATTTTGGGAGTAGAGATATTTGGAATGAAGATAGGTTCTTCTCCTTTCATATTGTTAAGAGAAGCTATGGATGCACCAATATTTTCCAGAGCAGATTATTTAACCCTCATTCAGGATGGTAATGGTTTAAATCCATTGTTGCAAAATTATTGGATGGTGATACACCCGCCAACATTATTTTTAGGTTTTGCTTCTATGGTAGTTCCATTTGCTTACGGAGTGGCAGCATTATGGGAAAAGCGTTATTCAGAATGGATAAAACCTGCAATGCCTTGGACCTTGTTTGCAGTAATGATATTAGGTACAGGAATCATAATGGGCTCATTTTGGGCTTATGAAGCTTTAAACTTTGGTGGTTTTTGGGCTTGGGATCCTGTAGAAAACGCATCCATTATTCCTTGGCTAACATTAATAGCGGGTGTACATGTAATGCTAGCTTACAAAAACTCTGGTCATTCTTATTTTACTGCTTTATTTCTGATTTTAATCAGTTTTATATTGGTACTTTATG
>JBILPO010000085.1:0-7304 GCA_044373805.1 Pelobium sp. | reverse complement strand
TACAATAAGTATTTAAAGTTTAAAAAGCGTTTAAAAAGTCATAAATAACCTTTTCTCTTATCACTCTATAGCGTTTTGCATCAATGAAGATTCTTAACAATTAGAAAAAACTTCAATTATAAAGGTTGAATCTTGAACCAAAAATGTAACATTTTTGACACGTTTTAATACGGTAGCATTAATTAACATTTGGTTAATTACCACTTTATAAACCAACCAATTTATTAAACATTATGAAAAAAATTCTTGATTACAATTCGGGTGGAATTGTATTATTTTCTCTGCAAAAGAACTTTATTAAAATTAAATTAATAGTTCTTTTATTATTTATTGGATCTGCCCAAATGATGGCATCAACAGGCTTTTATAGAGCATCCAAAACTTCTTTAATTGCTTCTGCAAATATTAAAGCTGTGGCAGCAAGCATTTCTATCCAAAATAGACAGCAAATATCTATTTCGGGTAAAGTGACTGATGTAAATGGATTACCACTTCCAGGAGTTTCAGTTACTGTTAAAGGAACAAGTATAGGAACAGTAACTAATGTTGATGGTAAATATTCTTTGTCAAATGTTCCAGAAAAAGGAACTTTACTATTTGCTTCCTTGGGAATGAAAACTCAAGAAATAGTGGTGTCTAATAAATCCATAATTGATGTAACATTATTAGATAATGTAGTTAGCCTAGAAGAAGTAGTAGCCATTGGGTATGGAACTCAAAAGCGTGTAAATGTAATTGGCTCAGTATCTCAAGTAACATCTAAGAGTTTAGAAAACAGACCCATTCCTAGTTTATCAAATGCGTTAACAGGTCAAATGGCAGGTGTTACAGTAACACAAAGTTCAGGAAAACCGGGTGCAAACCAGGGTACTATCAGAGTTAGAGGGGTTGGTTCTTTTGGAGCATCGCCAGAGGCACTAATTTTAGTAGACGGGATTCCATCTAGTTTAGATGAAGTCAACATGAACGATGTAGAGTCGGTGTCTGTTTTAAAAGATGCTTCCTCTGCAGCAATTTATGGAGCAAGAGCGGCAAACGGTGTAATATTAGTGACTACAAAAAGAGCTAAGGATGAAAAAATTAACATCGCATTTAACCAATATTTCGGTATATCAGATGCTACCGCTTTGCCAGACTTGGTAAATTCTTGGGAATATGCAGAGATGTTTAATATTGCTAATAACACAATATCCTTTTCCGCTGCTGATATAGAAAAATTTAGATCGCAAAGTGACCCAGATAATTTTCCAAATACAGATTTTATTAATTCAACTTTCTCAAGAAGAGGTCAACAAAACGGAACTAATTTAACAATTTCTGGAGGTCCTAAGGCCAATAAATTTCTTTTCTCTGTTGGTTATTTATCTGATCAAGGATTAGTAGCACATACAGATTATAATAGATATAATGTTAGGGCAAATTTAGAAACTAAAGTAACTGATAAATTAACTTTAACTAATCGCATCACAGCATCTTTTGAGAATTCTAACGCTCCAACATCAGTTGCCAGTAAGAATGGAGAGCTAGAAACTATTACTTATACTGCCACAAGATTACCCTCTATTTTTTTAGGAAGAGCTTCTAATGGAGATTATGGGCTTGGTCCAGATGCTAGCGGAACATCAGTTGCCTGGATAGATTCGCAAGGTTATAATAGAAATCCAATTAGTAAAACAGGAATTAACAGTCGTTTAGACTGGAAGCCTATCAAAGGCCTTTTGTTGTCTGGTATTGGAGGATATAATTTCAACTTAATTGAAAGAAGTATTTTTCAAGCATCACAAGTTTTAAACCCTACAATTACTAATAGATTATCTACACTTAATCAATCTAGGAATAAATTGACCTATAAAACCATGCAGTTTTTAGCTGAATATGGTAAGACTATTAATAATCATGACTTTAAGGTTTTAGGAGGATATTCTTTTGAAACGCAGCAAAATGAAACTTTTAGTGGTTTCAGACAAGATTTTCCAAGTAATGATTATACAGTAATAAGCATGGGAAGTACCTTTAATCAACAAGTTGGAGGTGACGATGTACAATGGGCTATACAATCCTTATTTAGTCGCTTTTCTTATAATTATAAACAAAAGTATTTATTTGAAAGTACGGTTAGGTATGATGGTTCATCTAGATTTCCTACTTCGCAAAAGTATGCAGTTTTTCCTTCAGCAGCGTTTGGATGGAGAGTTACAGAGGAAGACTTCTTCAAAAAGGCTTTACCTTGGGTGTATAATTTAAAACTAAAAGCTTCTATAGGGACTTTAGGAAATCAAAATATTGGAAATTATCCTTACCAAACTACCCTTGCGGCAGGAAGAGATTATCCTTTTGGTGGAAACCAAGCAATTGGAGCAGCTTATAATACCTATAGAGATCCAGAAATACAATGGGAATCTACCCTAAGTAGAGATATTGGAGTGGAATCAGACTTTTTTAATGGGAAACTAACTTTAAACGCAACTTACTTTGATAGATATACATCGGGTGTTTTATACAGACCATCTTCTAGCGTAAGCTCTGTATTGGGTCTGAATATTAGTGAAACAAATACCGGAGAAGTATTAAACAAAGGCTGGGAATTTGAACTAGGACATCAAAATAACATAAAAAGTTTCACTTATGGCGTTAGGGGTAACTTTTCTATTATAAATAACGAAGTTAAGACCTTAGGTTTAGGAAATGTGAACCAACCCAATGGTTTGGTAGGAAATGGTAGTGACTTATTTATTGGCTTTCCAATGCAAATGTTTTATGGTTACCAATCTGATGGTGTATTTACCAGTACAGACGATATTCTGCAATGGGCTAATCAAACAAAAGTAACTCCAACGGCTAAACCTGGAGATATTCGTTATAAGGATATAAGTGGCCCAAATGGAGTACCTGATGGGGTGATAGATCCAAATTATGATCGTACTTATTTAGGCTCCTCCATCCCTAAATATACTTATTCTATGAACTTTACAAGTGGCTATAAAGGTTTTGATTTAGGTATATTATTGCAAGGTGTTGCAGGGGTTCAAGGTATGCTAAGTCAAAGTGCTGGCTTCGCATTTTTTAATTTAGGAAGTATACAAAGATGGCAAATGGAGGGACGTTTTGATCCATCAAACCCGGTAAGGTACCCTGAATATCCTAGATTAGAGATTCTTCCTAATAATGTCTCACCAAATACTCAAATTTCGGATTTTTGGGTGATAAATGCCTCTTATCTAAGAGTTAAGAACTTACAATTGGGATATAGGTTGCCTGAAAAGTTTTTAAAATCAGTTAAGCTTAAACAATTACGCTTGTATGCAAATGCCGAAAACATTTTCACAAAAAGTCAATATCGTGAGGGTTGGGATCCTGAATTAAATTCTGATGGACGCTTTTATCCAATTGTTGGCACATTTACTATGGGATTAAATCTTAATTTTTAGAACTTAAACTTTAAAAAAATGAAAACTATAAAAAAATATAGCTTACTAAGCTTAATAACAGGAGCAAGCCTATTCTTATTTAGTGCTTGCAATGATAAACTTGAACAGAATCCGCAAAGTCAATTTGCCAGTGAAACCTTTTGGACTAACGAGGGCAATGCTCAAATTGCTCTAGCAGGTGTTTATAGAGGGAACATTAGGTATGGTGGCTCTGAAGTTGTACCAACAGATTGGTGGACTTATGGAGGTTTAATATTGCTAGAACATGCAACAGACAATGCCTATGATAGAAGAGGTGCCAATGCCCCACAAAATCAATTAACCAATGGTGCTTTGCTTCCAAACAATCCTATTCTTTTAGGTTACTGGTCTAGTTCTTACGTTCGTATTGCAATTTGTAATAACTTTCTTGAAAACATAGACAAGGTGACTATGAATGAAGTACGTAAAAAAAGAATGATTGCTGAGGTCCGTTTTATTAGAGCATGTCAATATTTTTATCTTTCTCAACATTTTGGATCAGTGCCCTTGGTTAAAAACTCATTAAAACCCGAGGAGGCTAATAATGTGACAAAAACCCCAAAAGCAGAAATTATTAAATATGTAATAGACGAATACAATGCTTGTACGGCAGATTTGCCAAGATATAAAGATATGCCTACTTCAGAATTTGGTAGAGCATCTAAACAAGCAAACCTTGCTTTTTTGGGTAGGATATTATTATCAGAAAAAAGATTTGAAGAAGCCGCAGTTGTTTATAAGCAAATTATAGATTTTGGAGATAACATCATCGACCCAAATTATGAAAGTATTTTCAATACCACCAATAAAATGAGTAAAGAAAATATTTTTACCACACAATATGCAGAAGGTTTAGCTGGCAACTTTTTAGGCCAGCATGGCTTTCCAGCAAATAAAACAGGATGGCACTTAATTAATCCATTAGAAAGCTTAGCTAGTCAGTATGACTTTACTGATGGTACCACTTTCTCCTATGCTGACCCTCGCTTCTTACAAAGCAATATGGGCGCTAACCGCGACCCAAGATTTGCAGCTTCGTTTTTGTATGACAGAGCGACTTTTGGTGGAAATATTTACGATTGTCACCCTGATAGAAAAACATCTATAGATCAATTAACTTACACAAAACAAGCCACAAGAACTGGCTATGGCTTACGCAAATTTTTGACCGAGAGTTTTACTGGTGATTTAAAAGAAGGTTATGGTGGTAATGTACCTGTAATTAGATATGCAGAAGTTTTATTAAGCTACTTGGAAGCTAAATTGGAAGCTGGACAAGCTATTGATCAGGCTTTATTAGATCAAACTATTAACAAAACAAGAAAAAGACCTTCTGTGAATATGCCAGCTATTACAGTTACTGATGCTAATACTTTACGTCCGATATTAAGAAAAGAACGCCGTATTGAATTGGCTTTAGAAGGAATTAGATATTGGGATTTACTTCGTTGGGGTACATTAGGTGAAGTATTGCAAGGTGATTTTTGGGGAGCATCATTTAAAAATGCAATTATTTTTGGTAAAAAAGTAGATCCAACAGGAAACAAACGCTGGTGGGTAGATACCAAAGCTTTTAGAATAGGAAAAGATGAAGTTTGGCCAATACCTCAAGTAGAGCAAGATATTAATCCTAATTTAAGGTAATATAAATTAATGCAAAACCAGTTATAACTATCAAATGATGGTTATAACTGGTTTTATTTATATATGCTGAAAATCAATAAATCAAGATGCTAAACATTTAAACCATTTAGAACAAATTAAACGCAATTAAAAATTCATGAAAGTAAAGTTGATTAAAAAGTACGCTGGAGCAATATTCATGATTATTTATTTAGTCATTTCCATGTCCTACACTCCTATTTTAGCACAAAGTAGTTCTGTAAAAGTAGATGTTAAAACAATTTCAAATGCCAATTTGAATATAAGTATTGATGAAGAAGAAAGTAAAAATCAGCAGATATATTCAATAAACCTGAAGAATGACACTAAAACTACTCAGAATTTATCTCGAGTAAATGTTACTGTTACGCCAAAAAAATTAATTCCAAATGGAACAACTTATGTGGTAGGTTCTGATGAAATGAATAGAAAAGAAGGTTATGCAATACAAACTCTGACCGGGCAAGCCATAAAAAACAACGATAATAATATGTATTTGATGTTTAAAAACAGTGAAACAGATTATGTGTTGGTTGGTGTACTCTCTTGGCGTACTTTTTTATGCCAGATTTTCACAGAAGACGGTGTGGTACATATTAATGGTGACGGTGATGGTAAACAACTAAACTCTGAAGAAGAAGTTAAATTCGAAAAAGTAGTTTATATGCGTGATGCATCTTGGCAAAATTTATTAGACAGATATGCAATTTTAATCGCTAAAGAGAATAACGTTACTAAACCGCCAAAAGTTAGTTGGACCGGTTGGGCAACATGGGACTTTTATGTTCAATATTTTTTACCTGAGGATACAGACAGAAATACTAATTTAATTGCAGATTTAGGGGTCAATCCAAACATCATTCAAATTGATGGTGGATGGTGGAAGCAACGTGGCGACTATTTTGATGTGAGAGATAATATACCAGGGGGTATCAAAGCTATGGTTGAAAAAATTCATCAGAAAGGCTACAAAGCAGGATTACATTTTGACGGATTTAGAGCTTCTGCAGGTGCTAAAATAGTGAAAGAGCATCCAGAATATTTTGTTCATGATGAGAGCGGCCAAATATTGAAAATTGGTAAAGACCCGGTAACTAAAGATGCTTTGGTATCTTGGGATTATTCGCATCCTGGAGCTCAGAAATTCATTTATGATGTAATGAAAAATGCCCGTGACAATTGGAAGGTTGATTATTTTAAGATTGACTTTATGAGAGATGGCCTATTAGCTAAGGGTAAAAGTTATTTGCCTGTTACGCATGTAGAACGTTACAGAATGGGTGTGGATGCCATGAGGAAAGGTATGGGCAATGCTTATTTCTTGGCTTGTAGTCCAAATTTTGGTGTGAATATTGGCTTTACAGAAGCTACACGTACCGGACCAGATATTGACCCTGATTATGAGGCGGTAAAAACAAGAGCGCAGAGCAATTCGGCAAATTATTATTTTGCGCAAAAGATTTATAATGTAGACCCAGATTATTTGGTGCTTAGAGATAAAACTCAAAGTAATGAAAGAGATGGCAAAAAACCTTCTTTAACAGTACAAGAAGGACAAATGTGGGCTAACTTTGTTTCCATTTATGGCAATGCAAGGTTACAAAGTGACGAGTTGAGTTTATTGCCAACTGAAAAAATGGAAATAATCAAAAATAATTTTAACCTTCCATTTTTTGAAAAAACCATCCCGATGGATTGGTGGGATCATTATAAAACCAACTCAGATGTGCCTAACTTCTTCTTAGCAAAAGGAGAAAATGGAGATATTTGCCTAGCTATATTTAATTGGGCTGATAAAGATGCTAATTTTAAAATTTCGGGCTTTAAAAAAGCTGCTGCCTTTAAATCGTATCTTGAAAACACCGCTTTTAAAACGGAGGATGGCAATTTGACCATTAAATTAAAAGGAGTAGAATCTATACTTTTAAAGTATGAAGGGAAACAAAATTTTGATGAGCTTAGAAAAGCACTTCAGTTGATTAAATAATTTAAAGCATTAAAAAAAACATTATTTAGGATGTGCTCATATTACGATTAGCACATCCTAAATATATATTATAATCTAGTGACAAGCTCTTTTAAAGTATCATAAAACAAATTATTTGAAATTTCTTACGCATCTAAACCCCACATTACTTAATCCTGAATCTGTTGAGCTTTTCATTCTTCTTGCTACTCTATATCCAGAACAAT
>JBILPO010000084.1:0-7338 GCA_044373805.1 Pelobium sp. | reverse complement strand
TACTCACGTAGCAAAAGCAAAGCAAGAAGCTTCTCTTAAATTTATTGTTGACCAAGCTTTCAAAACTCCAACCTGGATGTTTGACCAAGCTCAATTGGCTAAATTTGATCAAGCGGGTATTATCAATACTTTAAGAAGAACCCAAGCTGGTGTTTTAAATGGAATTTTAGATGTGAACAGAATGTCTAGAATGATTGATAACTCTGCTAAGAATGGAGCAAAAGCTTATTCAGTAGAAGAGTTATTTGGCGACTTACACCAAGGAATTTTTACCGAGTTAAGTACAGGAGCAAACATTGATGTTTATCGTAGAAACTTACAAAGAGCTTATTTAGATAGACTTGAAACATTAGTTATTGATGCACCTGCGGCTCCAGTTATGGTAATTCCTGGCGGTGGCGGTCGTGGTGGAGCTAACTTTGGGCCAACAATTAAGGCTGGCGATACAGATATCAGACCATTAGCTCGTTTAGAGTTAATGAACTTGAAAACCGACATCACCAGAGCATTGCCAAGATATGGTAATGCAACTTTAAAAGCTCACTTAGTAGATGCTTTAGCTAGAATAGATGCTATTTTAAATCCAAAAGGATAAGTTAATAGCACAATTTGATAAAAAAAGGCATCTCGAATAATCGAGATGCCTTTTTTTATGAAAAATGATTTAGCTGTTTTAATTCGTGATAATAAAACTGAGATAGAATTTGTATTATAAAACTTACCTTAAAAAGTACCCATTAAAATCTATTCTAATGTTAAACGGGGCAAGGTAAGCATCTAACAAAACAGCTAATTCTATTTTGTTAATCAATTGATCATCCTTAAAATCTGAACTAAATTTATACTTATTTTTCCAATCGGCGCTAAGCTCTTGCTGAATAGAGATTGGGTCTCTGCCACTCACAAAACTCAATAAAGAAATTACATTTGCTACTGTTAAGTCATCTATCTTATTTTCTATAAACCAAATTCTAGAACGAGGAAATAATTCGGCCATTACCGCTTTTATAGCGGTAGCTTTTACCGTTTCATTAGGATTAAATAGTCCGGTTTTAAAATCTAATCTTAATATACCGCTCGCTATTACTTTCTGGACTGGGTGCCAAGCATAATCGTCTGTTTTAACATCTAAAACCGGATACAAGAAGCTTTTGTGGGTAAACATTTCTCCTTGCGTAAGACGAACATTTGCCTTTGAAGGTGTGGTATCAAAAAATGGTCCGTAAGCCGCTAAAGCACCAACCGCTTGTCCCATATTCATCCATAAGGCAATATTTTTAAAATCTTCTATCTTAAAGTCTCTAAAAGCAGCCATAGAAATGACCAATAGATTTTCTTTCTCTTGAGGAATATATACTCCTAACGGGATATAATAAATGCTTAAGCTGTCTTTACCAAAACCGGCTGCACCACTAGTGCGATACAACTTTTGCAATTGCTCATAAGGTAAGGTTTGGTGTTTTTGGTTATAATTTACCAGATTAACAAACTTACCATTCTCATCAAACTTGAGGATATTATTTTTTGCCAAAAGTGATGCCGCTGAGTTGGTTGCGGCATCTACCAAAACTTTGCATCTAATCTCTTCAGTCTTTCCATTAATCATAACTTTAATTTCCCAGCCATCCTTTCTTTCAGAAATACCACTTACTTGAGTTGCGTTTAGGTATTGCAAATCTTTGGTGCTTTTTACCATTTCTGTTAAAACATTTCTAGGATCTGTTAGGATAGAATCTGAAGCTTTTTTGTACTTGTCTTTCCACTCTTTCCATAAGCCAGTATCAAAAGCGGCAATGTTCATTTCAGGGGTAGTATCTCCAATTAATGAACTGCTAGGATTAATCAACAAAGTTTTCACTCCGCTTCTAGCTGCTTGTATAGCTGCGGCTGTACCTGCTGCAGAACCCCCTAAAATAATTACATCTGGTTTATATTGAGCTTGCGCTTCAACAGAAAGAACCATGAAAATGATCCAGGTAATTTTTTTTATCATGAGCCTAAATTAACGATATATAATTTAATTAAATTTTATCGGATTTTATTTTTAACATATTTTAACCGTGGTACACTGCCTGTTATCACTTAAAATTTAAAAAAAGTATTTTTTGCTTATCCAATTGGAAGAAATAAAGACGCAAATAAAAGAGCGAAAATGTGCTATAAAAAATAATGGCAACTTCGTCTTTTCAAAATTTAGTGTATTTTTAATACTTTATAAAGCTAAATTCCGTGAATGGAAAAATGCAATTTATATTGCCCATGATTGATGTATTAACTGTATTCCCGGCCTTAAACAAAGAATTAATTGACCTTCTTAAAAGCTTGAACCCCACAGATTGGGATAAGAAAACCATAAGCTCAAATTGGACAATAAGAGATATTGCTATTCACTTATTAGATACTAACCTAAAAAAGTTATCTATTGGACGAGATGGGCACTTACTTTCCAAAAATCAACAATTTGATAATTATGAAGAACCGGTGGATTACCTAAATCAGCAAAATGCTGATTGGGTGAAAGCACTGCAAAGGGTTAGTCCTGCTATCTTAATTGAAATGATAGCACAGTGTCAAGATGAATTGTTAGCTTATTTTAACGAGCTTGATCCATATGAAATGGCCTTATTCTCTGTAAGGTGGGCAGGGAAAGAACGTTCTGAAAACTGGTTTGACATTGCTAGTGAATACACCGAAAGATGGCTATACCAACAACAAATAAGATTTGCCCTTAATAATCAAAAATTGTTAAGCCCCCAATTCTATCGTCCTTTTTTAACTACTGCTTTGCAAGCCTTGCCTTATACTTATGTAAATGTGAAAGCCCCAATTGGCGCAGTGGTAAAAGTAGAAATTGTAGGGGATGCAGGTGGCTCATGGTCGATTATAAAAGATAAAAACTTTTGGAACTTTATAGATCATGAAGTTGAAAATGCCGATGCTTTAATATACATAGATCAGCAAATTGCCTGGCTTTTGTTTTCTAAGGGAATAAACCCAATGGATGCAGCACAATATTACCAATTACATGGAGACACCGCATTAGCAAGCCATGCTTTAAAAATGCTTGCTGTAAAGGCCTAAAAATATGAATAACGACCTTGAAAAATTGAAGTACCCCATTGGGAAATACCTTCCTTTAGATCAATATACTGATAAGGAAAAGGAGAGCTTTATTAATACGATTAGGCTTTTTCCACGTTTATTGAAAGAAAAAGTACTGACCTTAAGTCCCGCTGACTTAGAAAAACCCTACAGGCCTGAAGGTTGGACAGCAAGGCAGGTTGTTCATCATTTGGCAGATAGCCACATGAATGCACTTTTAAGATTTAAGCTCACTTTAACAGAAGAAAATCCCACCATAAAACCTTATAATGAAGCCGCTTTTGCCAAGCTAAAAGATTATGAACTGCCTGTAGAAATTAGCTTAAGAATTTTAGACGGCATTCATCAGCATTGGGTATTTATCTTAGAAGCCTTGCCGCCAAAAGATTTTGAACGCACCTATTTTCATCCACAACATCAATTAACTTTTAACCTTTACCAGGCTTTAGCAACTTATGATTGGCATTGTAAACATCATTTTGCGCACATTCAATTAGTAAGCGAAAAAAAATTCCTTTAGGTGTTTTTGGCAAGGTATTGGCTTTTGCTTCTCTACATATAGAACTCATCAAGATGGAAAATACAAAAAAATCAAAAGTAGCTATGGCCATTTTAGCTGGCTTAGCTGTTGGTGCAGCGACTTGGTATTTTATGAATACTAAAAATGGAAGGCAACAATGGGATACATTATTAGATACCGCTAAAGATGTGACAGATAAATTTAAAAAAGCATCTTTAGAATCATCTAAAAGCATATCTAATCATGTTTCTAATCTGTCATCTATATTAAAAGATGGCATTAATTTAGGATAACATTACAAAAACAAGAGAACAGATTATTGTAAAAATTTATACTGCTCTTTATTTCTATTATAATTAATCGTAACATTGCAATATAACTATGGGATTAACTAAGACAGAAATATTTACTGGTGAGCAGAATCAGTTAGCAACGTTAATGAAAGCTTTGGCACATCCGGCTCGTATTGCTATTCTGCAGCGAATTATGATTGCAAATACTTGTATTTGTGGAGATTTAGTAGGCGAATTAGGGTTAGCACAAGCCACTATATCTCAACATTTAAAAGAATTAAAAAATGCAGGCTTAATTCAAGGGACTATTGAGGGAGTAAGTGTTTGCTATTGCATCAATCCAAAAAATTGGAAATTATTAGAACAATATATAGGCACTTTTTTAAAAGCGTATAAAGGGCCGGCAACTTGTTGCTGAACCAAATAAGAAATTTAAATTTTAATAAAATGAATAACGTAAACAGCATGAATTGGGTAGCATTTAAGGATGCTTTATTGGCAAATCCAGATTTAGATTTACAGTTTCAATACGCAAATAACCAATGGGTTGATGCGTCTTATCACATTACCGAGATTAAGCAAGCGCCTATTGTTTCGGTTGATTGTGGTGGAGTAATGAACAGCTGGACAGAAGTGATCGTTCAACTTTGGGAACCTACAAACCAAAAGCAACTGCGTTCTATGAAGGTAAAAAAAGCATTGGATATTATAAATTTGGTAGAGAAATCATTGCCTCTTAATCCTTTGGCTATTGTTAAAATTGAGTTTGGAAATTCGGAGTTTGATACTCGCCAAATGTTTCCAAACGAGTTCACCTCAGATGGAGAAAACTTTGTAGTTGACCTTCGTCCTGATGCTACACAATGTAAAGAAATCAATCGTGGAGGAAGCTGCGGCACTACTGCTTCTGGCGAAGAATGTTGTGCCCCATCAAGTGAAGAAAAACCAAAAATAGAAATGAAAAACTTGGCTACAGCTAACAGTTGCGCCCCAGGTTCTGGATGTTGTTAACCAATCAAATAAAAATAGAATGAACATTTTAGTGCTTTGTACAGGCAATAGTTGCCGCAGTCAGTTGGCCGAGGGTTACTTTAAGTATTTTGCAGCCGATAAAGCAAATATTTACAGTGCCGGAATAGAAACTCACGGCGTAAACCCAAGAGCAATTGCCACCATGCTAGAAGATGGAATTGACATTTCAAGCCATACTTCTAACAACGTAGATGAATACGCAAACATAGACTTTGACTTTATCATCACGGTCTGTGATAACGCTAAAGAGGCTTGCCCGGTTTTTCCAAGTAGAGCTAAAACCTTCCATTACAACTTCCCCGACCCTGCTAAAGCAAAAGGAACAGAAGAAGAAATAATGGAGCAGTTTAGGGCGGTAAGAGAAATGATAAAAACCTACATCAAAGATTTTGTAGAAAAAAACCTGTTTTGATGACCATAAAGCATTGCGCACCAGTTGCCGAAAGAAAAAAATTATCTTTTTTAGATCGCTACCTTACGCTATGGATATTTTTAGCCATGGCCATTGGCGTTGCAGTAGGCTATTTTATTCCATCATCATCAACGTTTATTAACTCATATTCTAACGGAACCACCAATATTCCTTTAGGAGTGGGTTTAATTTTAATGATGTATCCACCACTAGCTAAAGTAAAGTACGAGAACATGGGCGAAGTGTTTAAAAACACCAAAATATTAAGTGCTTCGCTAATTTTAAATTGGATTATTGGACCAATTTTGATGTTCATTTTAGCTATTACCTTTCTAAGAGATTACCCAGCATACATGATTGGGCTTATTTTAATTGGTTTAGCCAGATGTATTGCCATGGTTGTAGTTTGGAATGATTTAGCCGAAGGGAACAGAGAATATGCAGCTGGCTTAATTGCGTTAAACAGCATTTTTCAAGTGTTATTGTACAGCGTTTATGCTTATATATTCATTACCGTTTTACCGCCCCTTTTTGGATTAAAAGGTTTGACGGTAAACATTAGCATTGAGCAAATTGCAGAAAGTGTTTTTATCTATTTAGGCATCCCCTTTTTAATGGGAATCATTAGTCGCTACGGCTTAATAAAGTTAAAAGGAGAAGAATGGTTTCAAACCAAATTTATTCCATTTATTTCACCAATCACACTTATAGCCTTATTATTTACTATCCTAATTATGTTTAGCCTTAAAGGCGAATTAATTGTTCAAATCCCAATGGATGTGCTCAGAATTGCCATTCCTTTGGTCATTTACTTTGCTATCATGTTTATTGCCAGTTTCTTTATTGGGAAGTATTTTGGTGCCGATTATTCTAAATCTACCGCCATTGCTTTTACCGCAACGGGCAATAATTTTGAACTAGCTATTGCGGTAGCTATTGGCGTTTTTGGTATTAATTCTGGGGAAGCTTTTGTAGGTGTAATTGGTCCTTTGGTAGAAGTTCCGGCTTTAATTGCTTTGGTAAATTTAGCGTTTTGGTTTAGAAAGAAATACTATACCTCAGGTTCCTAAGCTTAAATTCTTTGCTATAAGTAAATTCAAATTTATAGATGAATATAAACCATCATCTTTTAAAAAAAGCAATCAAAGTATCTCATAAGTTCCAATAGCCTTACTGTTCATTCAAAATACACAAAGCCTTAACCACAGGCAAAGCAGGCATCTTGATAAAGTTTAGATCAATAAGCTTGCGCTTTTCAAACGTAAAATCCCAATCTAGTTTATCGCTGCACTAGGACACACAACATGAGTAACGCTTTTCTTATTTTTGTCAAGTGAGGCATCAGTTACTGTCGACCCTTCTATTGCCAAAACGATTTTAGCGGTTCGTTATTTTTTCATTCAATTGTCTACTTTTAAAAATACCATTATAGATTAAATAGCTAATGAAATTAACAGAGTTAACTTAACCTCCAATAAAATTTAAAAAGCACTACCTTTTACGCTAAGGTTTGAATCGCCAATTTTTTCCCATTTACGCACCGCTCATGGTGAGAAAAAAATATAGCGGAAAGCATGTGTAAACGCCCAAATAGTTTCTAAATACTCAACTCATCTTTGTAAATTACCACCATGAAAATTACCATAGACGATAAAACCTTTGAGCCTTTTATCGAATACAATATGATTGAAAAGCGGATTAGATTAATTGGCATTCAAATGAATGTAGATTATGAAGATAAAGTGCCAGTTTTTATTGGTGTTTTAAATGGTGCTTTTATGTTTATGGCCGATTTAATGAAGGAGATTCATATTGGTTGCGAAACTACTTTTGTGAAGCTAGCTTCGTACCATGGAAGCACAAAAAGTAGCGGAATATTAACCGAAGAATTTCCTTTAAGCATGGATATAAAAGGAAGAGATGTAGTGATTATAGAAGATATTGTAGACACCGGCCGAACGCTAAAATTTTTGTTAGAC
>JBILPO010000083.1:0-7345 GCA_044373805.1 Pelobium sp. | reverse complement strand
TCTGTAAGCAATTACTTCATTGGCATTCATATTAGATTGAGTGCCCGAACCTGTTTGCCAAATCACTAATGGAAACTGATCATCTAAAGAACCTGTTAAAATTTCATCGCAAGCTTTGGCTATTAAATCTTTTTTATCTGCAGATAAAACGCCTAAATCACAATTCGCTAATGCTGCGGCTTTTTTGAGGTAGGCAAAAGCATGAATAATTTCTTTAGGCATGGAAGCCTCAGGACCAATTTTAAAATTGTTTCTTGAGCGTTCAGTTTGTGCTCCCCAGTATTTATCTGCCGGAACCTTTACCTCGCCCATGGTATCATGTTCTAATCTGTATTCCATTATTGTGGTTTTTAATTGGGGCAAAATTAAGATTTTTTGTGGGGATGTATTATAATTAGCCAGTCAGATTAATGTTTAAAACTCATTTTGTTTTTATAGATATATAATTTCTAATTTTCCGGCTCGTTAAATTCAGAAAATTATGATCAAAAAATACGCTCTTCTTCTTACCATTTGTACTACATTTTTAACCGCTTGCTCTTCCAATCCAGAAAAAAAAGAAGCCGATTTAAAAGTTAGAACTGTAGATAATGATAAGACTGATAGCTTGTTATTACTTTATAATCCCAAAAAAGAAGACAAATTTATTGCTGAGTTTGCTAGAAATCTTCATAAAAAAAGCGGCTTTAACGGAAATATATTAGTTGCCAAAAAAGGAAAAATTATTTTTGAAAAAGCCATAGGTTGGGCAGATTATTTGCACAGAGACAGTTTAAAAATTAATTCGGAGTTTGAATTGGCTTCAGTTACCAAAACTTTTACTGGGGTTGCTATTATGCAATTAATAGAAGCCAAAAAGCTTAAACTAAGTGATAATGTAAAAAAGTTTTACCCTAATTTTCCTTATGATGGCATCACTATAAAAATGTTATTAACACATAGAAGCGGGATGATGAATTACGTTTATTTTACCGATGGTATTTGGAAAGATAAAAAGAAACCTATGAGTAATGTAGATGTGATGAACCTGATTGCAAAACACAAGCCTGCACCATACGCAAAACCAGACACTCGCTTTCATTACAATAATTCTAATTACATGGTTTTAGCTTCAATTATAGAAAAAGTAACTGGAGGCACTTATGCTAAATATGTAAGCGAGCATATATTTAAACCTGCCGGTATGAAAAATACCCATGTTTATTCTACTACCCAATTCAAAAAAATACCGGTAGATGTGGTAGGGCATGATCGTACTTGGAGGTATTCTGTAGTACAAAACTTTTTAGACGGCCCTGTTGGTGATAAAGGAATTTATAGTACGTTGCATGATTTAGTTTTATATGACCATGCTTTAAAAAACGGCAGGTTATTAAGTAAGCAAAGCTTAGACTCGGCTTATAAAGGGCGTAACACAGCAGTTAATGGTCATTTTAACTATGGTTATGGATGGCGCATGTTTGATGGAGATCAAGGTAGAAAAGTGGTTTATCATACAGGCTGGTGGCATGGTTTCAGACATATCTATGTGCGAGATTTAAACCAAGATATTGTAATTATATTCTTAGGTAATTTAACCAATGGCAGTTTGCTGCATTTGGATGAATTATACAAATATTTAAAAGTTCCTATTATTAGAAAAGGTGCCTACCAAGGTAATGGCGGCTTGCCTGGAAGTGATGAAGATTAGTTGTTTTTAAATATTTTAGCCCATATTATTTGATGTAAAAGGGATGAAAGGCATATCTATTTCCATCCGTTATCATTATTAATGGATAGAAATAGGTACTTAGAAATTCACACAACAACTCTTTATATAGGATATGACCAAAGTGGTTTAAACAAATTATAATATTTACCCTACTTTAGTTTTTTGATTAACATAACTCTCATTTTTTAATAAATTACAATCCTTTTAGCCTGATCTTTAATTTTTTTTAAAAGAAAGGTAGGGTAAGAGATTTGAATTGCGGTATAAAGCATATCGGCAGATTTTTAATTTTAAAATTTCCAGTTGAACAGAGAAGACTTTAAATTATTATTTGACACTTATTTTGATGCGATAAAGAACTATTTGTTTTATCGGTTAGGAGATGTAGACATTGCCACTGATATTACTCAGGATGTTTTTGTGCGTATTTGGGAAAAGCAAATGAATTTGGATATGAATAATGCCAAGTACATGCTTTACAAAATTGCCAGAGATATGTTGGTAAGTAAATACAGACGCTTAGAGGTAGAAAACAAGTATTCGCAGCGAATGCAGTTTGAAATGACAGAAGTGGTAGAAACAAATGATTTTGATTATAAGCAACTGAAGTTGAAATATGAAAATGCATTAATTAAGCTTCCGGAGAAACAAAGGACGGTTTTTTTAATGAGTAGAATGGAAGAATTAAAATACGCAGAGATAGCAGAAAGACTAGATATTAGTATTAAAACTGTAGAAAAACGAATGTCTAACGCTTTGTTTTATTTAAGAAAGGTTTTAACCGTATGAAAAATTTAAGTGAAAAGGATTTGAATGATCCTGTAGAATTAATTAAGAAAATGAAACTCATGAAAGCTCAAAAAAGTAAAGAGCAGGTGTGGGCAGAACTGGAGCAAATGATGGAGCATCCTATTGAGAAAGGGGCCATTGTAAAAAGCATCAAGTTTGGTCAATGGAGTATTGCAGCTAGTATTGCTTTGTTGGTCTCTTTAAGTGTTTTGGCCTTCTTAAAATTTTATACTGTAAACGTAGAATGTTTGCCTGGGGAACAAAAAATGGCTTATTTACCAGATGGTTCTTCTGTGCAGTTGAATGCAAAATCTAATGTGTCTTTTCACCCACTTTGGTGGAAAATGGATAGAGAAGTGGAGCTGAATGGCGAAGGATTTTTTCAGGTAAAAAAAGGAGAAAAATTTACTGTAGTTTCAAAAAATGGCACTACCTCTGTGATGGGAACTAGTTTTAATATATTTGCTCGTGATGAAGATTATGAAGTAACTTGTTTAACCGGAAAAGTAAAAGTTACCTCAGTAGTAGCAAAAGATGAAGTGATTATAACGCCTAACCAGATGGTTGTTTTAGACCAATCGGGAAATTTAAATGCAAATTTAGAAGTAAATGCTAAACTTTCTGTTGATTGGACAATAGGTAAATTTGTATTTACACAAACTCCTTTAAACAAAGTGCTGGCAGAAATTGGCAGAAGATATGGTGTAGAAATAAAAAACACGGAGAATCTCACCCAATTATACACGGGTAATTTTGCTAAACAAAAAGAAATTGAACCTATATTAGACCTTGTTTGTAAAACTTTTGAAATTGAGTACAAAAAATTACCATCAGGAGAGGTTATTATGCAATAAACAGGTTAATAAAAACCTTTTTTCTCTTGTAATTTTTTTCTTTTTATCCCTGCCTTTTAATTACTTATTTGCGCAGCAGGCTATTGTTTTGAAAGTAAACAACCAACCTTTAAACAAGGTAATTACCACATTAATACGTAATTATGATATTAAACTTTCATTTAATGACGATAAACTTTCTGCCTATACGGTTAGTGTAAATAAAAGTTTTTCTTCGGCAGAAGAGACCCTTAATTTCTTAATAAGAGGCTTGCCATTTAGCCTAGAGAATATTAATGGAGTGTTTATTATCACCCCACAAAAAGCTGGAATTTCTAACAAAAAGTTTTTATTAACTGGCCATGTTTTAGACGGTATTAATCAAGAATCATTACCGTTTAGCAGCATTGTGATTAATGACTATCCTTTAACTACAGATTTAAAAGGAAATTTTTCTTACTCGGCTTTTTCCGATAGCCTTTTTAAGCTTCAGGTATCTTATTTGGGTTATTATAAACTAGATACTATTGTTGGAGCAACCACCAATCTCACCATCCCTTTATTTCAAAATAGTATAAAAATTGAAGAGGTTGTTTTAACCTCAAGAAGCACTGATAAAGCTGCCAATACTAATTCTAGTGCAGGTAACTTAAAACTTAACCGTAACGTAGGAGAAGATTTGCCAGGAAGTAGCGATAATTCTGTTTACAACATTTTGCGTTTACAACCAGGAGTTTTAGCCGCTGGCGAACAAGCTAATGATTTAATTATTTGGGGAAGTTACCGTGGGCAAACCAAAGTTTCTTTTGATGGATTCACCATTTTTGGCCTTAAGAATTTTAATGACAATATAGGCGCTGTAAATCCATTAATGGCCAAAGATATTACCATTAAAAAAGGTGGATATGGAGCAGAGCAAGGAGACCGTGTTGGAGGAGTGGTAGATATAAACGGTATGGAAGGGAGTGGAAACTCCCCAACATTAAACATAGGCTTAAACAATTTAACCATAAATGCTTCAGTCAGTACGCCGCTCTTTAAAAACACATCTTTAGTATTAGCCGCCAGGCAAACATATTATAATTTGTATGATAGTTATAGTGCAAGTCAACCTTCAAATAATAGAAACGGAGTAAGAAACTTGGTTGATTTAACCATCAAACCTGATTATGTTTTTAAAGATATTAATCTGAAATTTTCTGGTCGCTCTTTAGCTGGAGACCATTATTATTTAAGTCTTTTTTCTGGTAACGATAAATTAGACGCTGCCTACCTAACTACCGAAGGTCGGGTGAGGGTAAATGGCTTAAATAACGAAGAAAACAAACAATCTGGAGGAGCTGCATTTTACAATAAAATTTGGAAAAACGGGAGCATCAGTAGTGTAACTTTGGCTTCATCTGGTTTAAACAACAATGATTTAAGTAAGTTAAACTTGACTCAAGAAAATGACGGAAAAAACATTAGAACTGTTTTTGATCTGACAAATAATACCATTCAAGAGCAGAGCTTAAAGTTTACGCACAAGCTTTCTAGTACCAAGAAATATAATGCTTTAACGGGCTTTGGTTATATCCAAAATAGAACAACATTAGTTAGAGATTCTTTAAATATTCAAACTTTCAATGAAAAAAATTACAGTAATAGGTTGTTTACCTTTTTAGAGAGTCCGTATTTTTTTACTCCAAATTTTAAAATAATCCCAGGCATTAGAGCCGATTTAGATTTGGGCATTCAAAAGCTTTATATCCAACCCAGATTGTCAGCTTCTTATAAATTTGATGAGCAATTTAAGATGACAGCTTCTTGGGGTTTATACAGGCAATTTATTGCTTATACAGGAGAAACGGATGAGGTAGGTAACTATCAATATAGGTGGACAGTAAGTAATGGCACAAGCATTCCGGTTTATAAAGCACAGCACTGGGTATTAGATGCCGCTTATGAACGTAATAAGTTGTTTATAAACACCGATTTTTACTATAAGTACAGCACAGGCGTTACCCGTTTTATTCAAAATGCTCAAGGCCGCAAAACTATTTTAGGAGATGGAAGATCTTTTGGCTTAGATATTTTGATCAAGAAAGAATTCAAAACTAATTACGTTTGGATGTCTTACTCTTTAAGTAATACCCAAGAGCGTTTTGATAAGCGAATTAAAAACATCATTATTAGCGAATATGAAAGGGCGCCACAAGATCAAAGACATGAACTAAAATTTGCTGGCCTAATCAATTTCTCTTCTTTTTTCTTATCTGCTAATTACGTTTACGGCTCTGGCTTTAGAAGCACTCGCCCAACAGATAATCCCTTACAAAATCAGTTAGCTTATAATAGGTTTGATACTGCTTTAACGTATAAGTTTAACGCTAAAAAATATCGTTTACAAACTGGCTTGTCTATATTAAATTTGTTTAATACACAAAATCTTAAAGCTGGTAATTTTGAAAGAATTCCTACAGAACAGCTTCAAACAGTAAATATATATTCTCAAACTGTCCCTTTTACTCCTACCATTTTTCTTAATTTTTCTCTTTAGTTTTCTAAGCCCTAAATTTTTTTTAAATATTTTTTAGGGTGGTCAATAACTTCTACGGTATTGTTATAAATCAACGTAAAATTAAAACGAAAGAATATTTGATATAACGATTACTTTTTTAATTCTCCTTTTATTAACCATTTAAATTTTTAAGAAAATGAAAACTATAACTAAAATCCCAACCTTATTTGCACTATTAACAATTGTAGCATTTGGTTTTACGGCCTGTCAAAAAGGAGATGATGTAAGTACAGAATCATCTTTAATAGCTAGCCAATTAGGTGCTGTTGCAGTTGCGCCAACCTCAAGTGTATTATCAACATCATCCACAACATCTGCTGATTCACTTTACGCAATGGGTGCTTGTCAAAAAGATCAAAGAAAGACTAAAGTAGCCCAAGAAGCTCTATCGGCATCAATTACTTCTTACTTAACTACAAATTATGCAGGGTACACTTTTATAAAGGCTTTTAGTACCACTTTGCCTAATACAACAACTTTAGATAGTTATGTGGTGGCCGTTTTATTTAACGGAAAGCCTGTTGCTATAAAGTTTGATGCTACGGGTACTTTTGTAAAAGTATTAGAACTAAGAGAGGGTAAAGATTTAGGTAGAAAAGGCGGTCACCATGCTGGTGGGCATTTTGATCACAGAGATGGCAAACAAAGAGATAGCATAGCTGTAACCGCATTACCACAAACCATTAAGCAATACTTTGCCGCTAATTATGCTCAAGATACTTTAAAAAGCGCTTGGGTCGGTAAAGACGGTAGTATTTTAGTAGTGAGTAAAAATGTAAAATACTTTGGTACTGCTTTTAAAGCTGATGGTACTTTTATCAAAAGAGAAAGCTTACCCGGCCATTCAGGGAAAGGAAAAGAAATTACTCAGGATAAATTACCTGCAAATGTACTTGCCTATTTAAATACCACTTATCCAAATTATGTATTCAAAAAAGCTTTTGAACACAGCATGAATGGAACTTTAAAAGGACATTTGGTAATTATTGATGCAAATCTTACCAAATATGCTGTATTATTTAATGCAACAGGAGCTTTTGTTGAAGCAAAAATTATTAGATAATATTTTCTGATTAATTTAACAATTAGGGATTAGCATGATTTTGCTAATCCCTTTTTTTATTTGCCAATTTTAAAAGCATAGGCTATTCTGGCGGCAAACATTCCTTCACTAAATTCAAAAGATTCAAAACCTTCATATCTTAATCCGAAATCCCAATTATTATTTACGTAACCTAGGTTTGGAGCATAAGTAAAATGATTTCCAAAATCTTTTTTTGTTGAAAATGAAACACCAACTTCTGGTTGAAAATAAAAGGCGTCTCCAAAGAAGAATTTAGCACCAGCTTTCAAGGGGATTAAATCAGAACTTAATTTTTCACCATCAATCTCTTCTTTTCCAGCAAAACCATAATATCCGGTTGTTAAGGTAATTGATATACTTTTACTTAA
>JBILPO010000082.1:0-7347 GCA_044373805.1 Pelobium sp. | reverse complement strand
CATCATTTACACACTTTTGGGGCAAAAATAATAAGAAAGAAAAACAGCAACGCCGTAGAGGAGATAGCCTATATAGAACCTGTAATGGGAGGGGAAGCCATAAATAAAAATGCGACTGAAATTGGCGGAACAAGGCATTTATCAGCCGCACAATTTATTCATGATCAGCAAGATTGTATTGCCATGGTTGCCTCGCAAGATGGTCATTTCACTGTTTTTTCTTGGTCGCCAATCACACAAAAAGTACAAGCTCACCGTATAGAATCTTTGTTAATTTAAAATTTTTTGGGCGTGTCCCTGCGGGTCGGGCTATGCGTTGCAATCTTTTTTGTTTTCCTTCCAGGATAACAAAAAAGGATTTCCACTGCTATCCCTCACGCAAACCTCGTTTAAATCAAAAATTGTTTTAATCTTTGAATTTTAACACTCAAAATCGGGCATCAGCTTAAGCCTTATAAAAATTATTACCTTAGTCGATATAGAAAAAAATGGATCATCAGGTTTTTACACTCCACAACGGCATCAGAATTTTATTTAAACCGGCAAAATCTGCAATTGCACATTGCTGCTTAATTATAAACGCGGGCTCTAGAGATGAAGAAACCGGGGCGCCAGGATTGGCTCATTTTATAGAACATTTATTGTTTAAAGGAACCGTTAAACGCAACACCAATCAAATTTTAAATCGTTTGGAAGTTGTGGGGGGTGATTTAAACGCTTACACTACCAAAGAATATACTTGCTTACAAGCCTCTTTTCTAAAAACACATTTAGAACGGGCAATGGAGCTTTTACAAGATATAGCGTTCTTTTCTACTTTCCCAAAAGACGAAATGGAAAAAGAAAAAAGCGTTATTTTAGATGAAATTGCCAGCTATGAAGATCAGCCAGAAGAGGCTATAAATGATGATTTTGAGTCGATGCTTTTTGCCGGACATCCTTTAGGAGAAAACATTTTAGGCACTCCCCAATCTGTAAAAAGCTTTACCCAGCAAGATTTGGCAAATTTTATGGCCAAAAACTATAACACCAGCGAAATTATTTTTGCCATATCTGGCGCCTACAATCCCGCTAAGGTGCTAAAACTAGCCGAGCAATACTTTGGTTGTATTGCAAATAACACAGCGTTAAAAAGCCGAATAAAGCCATTAGCTATACAAAAGCAAGATAAGCTAGTTAAGAAACCCATTAACCAATCTCATTGTATGTTGGGTAGTAAAGCTTATTCTTTTCACGAGGAGCAAAAAACAGGCTTACTATTGTTGAATAATTTATTGGGTGGCACAGGAATGAGCTCCAGATTAAACCTAGAAATTAGAGAAAAATACGGCATTGCATATACCATAGAATCTAATTATTCGCCTTTAAGTGATACCGGTTTGTTTTCTATTTATTTTGGTACCGATGCCGAGAAAGTAGAAAAAGCTTTAAAACTTACCCATAAAGAATTAAACAAATTAAGAGAGAATAAACTAGGAACTGTACAATTAGCACAAGCCAAGCAAAAGTTTATTGGTCAGATTGCTTTGGGCGAAGAAAACCGAATGGGCGTTTTGATTTCAATGGCTAAAAGCTTATTAGATTATAACCGAATAGACTCTTTAAAAGAAGTTTTCGCTAAAATAAATAAAGTAAATTCAGACCAGTTAATAGAGATTGCTAATGATATTTTTGCGCCCGAAAAATTGAGTATGCTGTTATTTCAACCAGAAGACTAAAGATGACTTTATATAATTGAAATCAGGAAAAGAGTAATTAAAGCCGGCATAGCTTGCACAAAGAAAATCTTTTTGTCAGCGGTAAGCGCACCATAAATACCCGCAATAGCTACACATCCTAAAAAGAAAACAGAAACATTATTTCTCCAAATAGCATCTTCAATAAACAAACTCCAGATTAAACCGGCTGCTAAAAAACCATTATACAAACCTTGGTTGGCGGCTAAAGCTTTGGTGGGTATAAAAAGTTCTTTCGGAAAATTCTTAAAAACCTTTGGTCCGCGGGTAGTCCAAACAAACATTTCCATCCAAAGAATATAGCAATGAATTAAAGCTATAAAAGCGACTAAAATCTTAATAACTGTTTCCATATCAATTAATCTAATTTATAAAACTTCCCGCCCTTCATCACCATTTTTACTTGTTTCATGTTGGCTATCTCCGTTATGGGGTTTCCGCTTACGCTAATGATATCTGCTTTGTAACCGGCCTTCAACTCCCCAATATTATCCTGATGAAAAACTTTGGCATTTACCGAAGTTGCCGAACGCAAAACATCTAAAGCCGACATGCCATATTCTACCATTAATAGCATTTCCCTGGCATTATCTCCGTGGGTATAAACCCCAACATCCCCACCAAAAACGATAGTTACCCCCGCTTTTAAGGCAGCATTAAAGCTTTTGCGTTTTTGTTGAACGCCTTTTGGCTCTACTCCTACACCTTTTTTCCAACCTGTATATTGACTAATGGCATCGCCAGCGGCAATGGTAGCACAAAGGGCAATATTTTTACTTTTCATGAGCGCAAAAATTTCTTCATCGCCATTGTCTCCATGTTCAATGGTTTCTACACCACCTTCAATGGCTCTTTTCATCCCTTCTTTGGTAGAAGCATGAGCAACCACGGGTCTGCCGGTACTTTTTGCGCTTTCCACCATAGATTTAATTTCTTGAACACTAAAAGTTGGAGCACTGGTTTTGTTTAATCCCCAACGGTAATCAGCGTATATTTTAATTAGATCAACCCCGTGTCCAATTTGATCTCTTACCGTATTAATGAGTCGGTCCCCGTCACTTTCTTCGGCT
Organism: Pelobium sp.; assembly: GCA_044373805.1. Lineage (GTDB taxonomy): Bacteria > Bacteroidota > Bacteroidia > Sphingobacteriales > Sphingobacteriaceae > Pseudopedobacter. The sequence goes on along the minus strand of JBILPO010000082.1, from coordinate 4,541 downwards.
CCCTTTATTAAAGTCAACTCTGAGTTTTCAGATTTTGGTCCGTAACTGCCCGTTGCAACAATGGCTCTTCCGGCTACAATCATTCTTGGACCTGGGATAATGCCTTTATCTATGCTGTTTTTTAACCCTACATCGTCATAACCAGCGCCCTCGGTTCCTAAATCTCTTACCGTTGTAAAACCAGCCATTAAAGTTGCTTTGGCATGATTTACAGCCCTCACTAAACGCTCAGCTCTGCTTTCTTTTAAAACCTGATCATTCCAATCAGTTTCATTATAAGGATGTAAAAACAAATGCGAATGCCCTTCAATAAGTCCGGGTAATAAAGTTTGATTAGGTAATAATATGGAAGTGTCAATTTTTAAATTGGGTATATTTTTGCTTTCGCCGACAAATAAAATGCTACTGTCTTTTACCAATACCACCCAATTTTGATGCATATCCGTTCCGTCAAAAACCCTATCAGGCTTTATTAAAACGGTTTTTTTGTTTTGAGCTTTTAAGATTACAGAACAACTCATCAATAAAATAAAGATAATATGCTTCACATGCAGGGTTTTAAGAAATTAAGATACGCATTTTTTGTCTTCACCTCAACATTAAGGCTAAAATGCTTTTATAATACATTGTTGTCTAAACTTAAACCTATGGCTTTTAGTAATATTGCGGCATTAAAAGTTTTACATTCTCCGTCTTTAATTAAATAATCAAAAAACATTTCATCGTCATTCATGGTGATGTCGAAATGAAAATTTCTAACTTTTGAGGGATGCTCTTTTTCCAAATCGGCAATTTGAAGATCGTGAGTGGCAATTAAGCCCGGCGTTTTTTGCAGCAATAATTTTTCAATAAACACCTTAGTTCCTAAATATTTGTCTTTGCTATTGGTGCCTCGTAGCATTTCATCTACCAAAATAAATGTGTTTTCTTGCTTTGCCGTTAAAGCTAAAATTATTTTTAAACGGTCTAACTCTGCTTTAAACGTAGAGGTTTGATCCATCAAAGAATCTTTAATTCGCATATAGCTTACTAAAGAAAATACGCCGGTTTTAAAGTGTTTTGCGCATACTTTAGATCCGGCGTAAGCCAAAACCAGGTTAATGCCAACGGTGCGTAAAAAAGTGCTTTTCCCGGCCATGTTAGACCCAGTAATCACATCTATGGTTCGTTCATTAGAAAATTTAAAATCATTATTTACTCTTACTCCATCCGGAATAAGCGGATGTCCCATTGCTGTGGTTTTAAAAGAATAAGCATCAACAACTTCGGGGTAAACCCAATGCGGGTGGTTGACATCTAAATTTGCCAAGCTTATTAAAGCCTCAAATTCTGCTATAGTTTTAAAACTATTAATAATGGTTCCTGATGATTTTTGTTGCCATTGATGCAATCTTTTTACCACTCTTAAATCCCAAAACAAAAAGAGGTTTAAAAAAGTACCGACAAAAACGTTTAGCCGGGCATCAAAATCTTGGATAATTTTTGCTAAAGATTGAATTTGTTGATGCGTGGCTTCGCCGCTATTATTCTTTATTTTTTCTACAATAAATTTCAACTCCTTGCTTCTCCATTGCTGCTCTTCTATGGGTTTAATTACCTTAGAAAAGGTTTTTAACTGATTAGCGCTTCTACTAAAAAGCAAATGAGCAAGGTTAATATGTTTTAAGTGAAAAGCATAAACCACGTAATTAATTAATAAAGAAAGGCCTAAAAAACTCCACCAAACGCTATTAAAAATAGCCGCGGCAATTAATAAAGAAAAACTTACCGCGGGCAAAAAGTAAATGATAAAATTGATATAGGGCAAGCCGATAAATTGAGTTATTGCAGGAAGTTTATCTTTTATGTTTTCTTTCAGCTGGCTTAAAACAGCACCCTTAAGCGGATAAAGTTGCACCCTTAAGTTTAAGTTTTCTTCCGGATGGTTTGCCAATTCTTTAACAGCTTCTTGCCTATCAAGAATTTGTTCAATAGCATCTGCGTTTTTTAGCCAGTGGGCTAAAATTTCATTTCCTTGTGGAGTTACTGTTCTGTTTATATAAGCAAACAAAGAGCGTTCCCCAAAAATATCTAAATCATCTGTGTAGGCGTGTTTAGGATTTTCAAATGCTAGACCAGCATCATAAATATTGTGTTTATCATTTAAAATATCAAGCTCGTTTTGCAATAAAAGCTGTTTATTTAAATCAAAATCCAGGTTTTCTTGTAGTTTAGCTTGCTTTGCTACAATCCATAAAAACAAACTAATCATACCAATTGCTACAATAATTAAAGCAAAAGCGCCTAAACTAAATAGCAAAAAAACTAAGGTTATGGTTAATAAAAAAACGCCCAATCGTAAAAAAGAGTAAGTATTTATTTTTTTTTGGTGCTTTGCTATAAGATGCTGAAGCGTGGTGATATTGCTTTGGTAGGTAATAAAAAGCTTTTCTTGAGATAAATTCATATTCAACAGCTAAACTATAAATTTTGAACCGCAAAACTACGTTAGTTATTTTATCTTAGTTGATGATCTTTGTTCATATTTGAAAAAATGGAATTACCATGAAATATTAAAATCTAGCATTTCGTTTTAAAGCGTCAAATCAATTAATTATAGTTGAAAATTGCTTAAGCATTATTATCAAAATAGTATGATTTCGAACCTAATTTTTTCACAATAAAACCCCCTTTGATGAAATCTTTATTAGTGTTTTTTTTGATGGTGATTTCTATAAATTTATTAAAAGCCCAAGCGCCAAAAAACGACGATTGTTCTGGAGCATTGAAAATAGGAACTGTTAGAGGTTTTTGTTCTGCAGAGGCGGCATATTCTAATGCAAGAGCCACACCCAGTGGTTTTGATAAAGCGATAGAATGGGCGGCGGTTGGAAACGATGTTTGGTTTTCTTTTGTGGCCACCGCTTATGATGTGAACATTAATGTTAAAGCCGGAGGAACATCTGCCGGAACCTTGTTAAATCCTTTGATTGCTATTTATACTGGAAATTGTACTACTATACTTCAAGAACCTGGCAAAAGTTATCCCGGAAACACGCAATCAGCTTATTATAAAGGCGCATTAACCGTTGGCGTAACCTATTTTATCCGTATAAGCGCCGCCAATAATGCAACCGGAACGTTTCAGTTATGTATAGATAATTTTTTCCCAGCCATTCAGCCCGGGCAAGATTGCTCCACCGCTTCTTTGCTCTGTTCAAAAGATCGCGTTTCTCCGATTAATGTTACCGGAGCGGGCTTAAATAACAGAGAGTCTGCAGGTACGTGTTTAGATATTGACTCTCGTGGAGGGCCTATTGAGTCAAACGCAGCATGGTATAAATGGATCGCGGCGAATAACGGTACGCTCACTTTTACCATCACCCCAACAAAATCTGGTGATGATATTGACTGGGTTTTATATGATTTAGGAGCCAGTGGAAATTGCACTGCGGTTACTGCGGCTAACGCCATGCGTTGTGCCTCGGGAAGTGGTGTAGATTGCTCTCCCAGATATTATTTAACAGGTTTAAATGACGCGTCAACAGACACTCAAGAAGAAAGCGGTTGTGTGCCTAGTCAGGATGGCTTTGTTAGATTTATAAATATGCAGCAAGGCCGAACCTACGCTTTGCTGATCAATAATTTCTCGAGTGGCAACAATGGTTTTACGTTAGAATTTGGCGGCACTGGAGAATTTTTAGGTCCAAAACCCAGCTTTAAAACCACCAATACTTTCTGTGATAACGTTTTTACTACCACCTATCAGGCTGATGATGTGCAAGCAGGTTATACCTATAATTGGGATTTTGGATTGGGCGGAAACATCAGAAAAAGCACCTCATCAGGGCCAGTTTCAGTGAATTATAATAATCCGGGAGAGCGTACCGTGACCTTAGAAGTCAAAAGCCCTATTGGTTGTACCACTTATCAATCTTATTTTTTTAAAGATTTAGGGGTTTTAAATCAGCCCCAAATTTTGAATCAGCCACCCACTTATTGCGTTGGAGACACCTTAATTTTAGAACCCGCAAACCAGCCTGAAGGTACAGATGTGGTTTGGACTTTAAGCGACGGTACAGAAATTAGAGAAACCCAATTGAAATTACTTATAACCAATAAAAACCAGTTAAATTCTATCTCTTTAAAGTATGTGGTAGATGATTGTGGAAGTCCCGCCACGGTTATTCCTATCAAAATATTAGCAAAACCAGTGGCGGCTTTTACTTTAGATCCCAGTATAGATCAATTATTTTCGGCACCAATTTCTTTTAATTTTATCAACAACAGTGTGGATGCCATTAATTACGAATGGGATTTTGGTGATGGCGCAACTTCTACCCAAAACAACCCATCCCATACTTTTGATCAACCGGGTTCTTACGTGGTTACACTCATTGCTTATAATGGCATTTGTGCAGACACCCTAAGCGCCAACGTGATTAAAATTTTAGCCGAAGGTGATATCATTGTCCCCAATACTTTTACCCCCAATAACGACGGTGTGAATGATTATTTTAACATATTAATTGCGAATCTTAAAACCTATAACATCAAAATAT
>JBILPO010000081.1:0-7365 GCA_044373805.1 Pelobium sp. | reverse complement strand
TTCGCTTCTCTACGCGGTCAACTATTTTTAAAGTGGTACTTACTCCCACATCAGAAGTAACTAATATTTCTTCTAGTTCATCTAAGACTTCTTCATCAACAGTAGATTTTCCAATTACAGCTTTGCTGATTTTAGAAAAGAAACTGTCTTTAGTTTTCTCTAGTCCTTTGTCTAACGCCTCCTGCTCTTCGACAGTTTTTTCTTTCTTTTTAAAGAAATCAAATAATCCCATAGGTGATAAAATTAAACAAAAAAAGCCATCCTAAAATAATCAGGACGGCGTAAATATTTTTCAAAATATGATTATTCTGATATTCTTATTTAGGTTCTACAATTGCATCTTTAATGTGATCATTATGAGCAATCATTTCTTTGAATGAATAAGCACCCGTTTTAGGTGATCTTACCATGGTAATAACCTTAGAATATTCTTTACCTTTTCCGGTTTTTAGGGTTGCAACTACTTTCTTTGCCATGTTAAATATTGTTTATGCTAATTAATTAGCCTTAAATTACTTGATTTCTTTGTGAACAGTAACCTTTCTAAGAACTGAGTTAAATTTCTTAACTTCTAATCTCTCAGGTGTGTTTTTACGGTTTTTAGTAGTAATGTATCTAGATGTTCCAGGCATTCCACTTTCTTTGTGTTCGGTACATTCTAAAATTACCTGAACTCTGTTTCCTTTCTTAGCCATTCTTAAACGGTTTTGAATTCTTTAAATTAAATAGATCCTTTTGAAACGAATCTGTTGATAGCTTCGGTTATACCGATTTTATTGATGGTTTTAATCGCTGAAGTAGAAACCTTTAACGTAATCCATCTATTTTCTTCAGGAATAAAAAAACGCTTCATTTGAAGGTTTGGGTAAAACTTACGCTTTGTTTTAGCGTTTGAGTGCGAAACTCTGTTACCAACTAAAGCTCCTTTTCCTGTTAAATCACAAATTCTTGACATGACTGTATATGTTGTTACCTATTAAAACTGAGTTTTATAAAGAGTTTGCAAATATCAGAAAATACTTTTGTAATCACAATACTACTTCAAAAAAATATTAAATTATATTTAGTTTGTTTGCTGTGTCCTTAAAATCAGTTTGTTAAGAGTTCGCTTTTTAAATAATTTAAATAATTATAAGATGTTTCTTCTACATCTTAACAAAAACTTCTAATTTAACAGCCACAACCAGTAAAAACCAATTCAATGAACTTTCAAATTAAGTCTTTAGAAGATTACCAATTAGCGTACAAAAAAAGTGTTGATGAACCTGAGGAATTTTGGGCAGAAATAGCCAACCATTTTCAATGGAGAAAAAAGTGGGATAAAGTATTGGAATGGAACTTTGAAGAGCCAAAAATTGAATGGTTTAAAGGAGCCAAGTTAAACATTACCGAAAACTGTATAGATCGTCACTTGGCAGATAAAGGAGATCAGCCAGCTATTATATGGGAATCAAATGATCCTACTGAACATCATCGAGTTTTAACTTACAAACAACTTCATCAAAAGGTTTCCCTTTTTGCAAATGTTTTAAAAAATAATGGCGTAAAAAAAGGTGATCGCGTTTGTATTTATATGCCAATGGTGCCAGAATTAGCAATAGCTGTCTTAGCTTGTGCAAGAATGGGCGCCATTCATTCAGTAGTTTTTGGGGGTTTTTCTGCTCAATCTATCGCTGACAGAATTAAGGATGCGCAATGTGAAATGGTAATTACTGCCGATGGTGGTTTTAGAGGGCCTAAGGATATTCCTTTAAAAAACGTGATTGACGATGCTTTAGTTCAATGTCCGTCAGTAAAAACAGTTATTGTTCTAACTCGTACAAGAACCCCAATAGCCATGATAAAAGGTAGAGATGTTTGGTGGGAAGATGAAATAAAAAAAGTAGAAACTTTAGGTTTATTAGAGTGCAAAGCCGAAGAAATGGATGCCGAAGATGAATTATTCATCTTATACACTTCTGGTTCAACAGGTAAACCTAAGGGGGTAGTGCATACTTGTGGTGGTTATATGGTTTACGCTGGATACACGTTCCAAAATGTTTTTCAATACAATCCTGGTGATGTTTATTTCTGTACTGCCGATATAGGCTGGATTACTGGTCACTCTTACATTATTTATGGACCTTTAGCTATGGGCGCCACCACTTTAATGTTTGAAGGTGTACCTACCTATCCTGATGCTGGAAGGTTTTGGGATATTGTAGATAAATATAAAGTAAATACGCTTTATACTGCTCCAACAGCCATACGCTCCTTAATGCAATCGGGTTTAGATTTTGTAAAAGATAAAGATTTAAGCTCATTAAAGGTTTTAGGATCTGTTGGAGAGCCCATCAATGAAGAGGCTTGGCATTGGTACAATGAAAATATTGGTAAGAAAAACTGTCCAATAGTTGACACTTGGTGGCAAACAGAAACCGGAGGAATTATGATTACTCCTTTAGCTGGGATCACTAAAACTAAGCCTTCGTTTGCTACTTTGCCTTTACCTGGAATTCAACCTGTTTTGGTAGATGAAAAAGGGGAAGAGATTTTAGGAAACAACGTATCGGGTAATTTATGTATTAAATTTCCATGGCCAGGTATGATAAGAACCACTTATGGAGATCACGAACGTTGCCGCCAAAATTATTTTGCCACTTACCACAACATGTATTTTACTGGCGATGGTTGCTTAAGAGATGATGATGGCTATTACAGAATTACAGGTAGGGTTGATGATGTAATTAATGTTTCTGGTCACAGAATTGGAACTGCCGAAGTAGAAAATGCCATTAATATGTTTTCTGATGTGATTGAATCTGCAGTAGTTGGTTATCCTCATGAAATTAAAGGACAAGGGATTTATGCTTTTGTAATTTTAAATCATCCATCTGAAGATGAAGAACTAGCCCGTAAAGATATTGCGGTTACTGTAAGCAGAATTATAGGTCCTATTGCTAGGCCAGATAAAATTCAGTTTGTAACCGGATTACCTAAAACACGATCGGGTAAAATTATGAGAAGAATATTAAGGAAAATTGCCGAAGGTGATTTAGAAAATTTGGGCGATATTTCTACATTATTAGATCCTTCTGTTGTTGAACAAATTAAAAATGAAAAAATATAATTAAGATTTCTTTGGCATGATGCTTGGTTTGAGGCGAATAATTAATCGAATTATTTTACCAAAAATTCAATGGTCATGGATAAGTTAGAAATCAAAGGAAAATGGAATGAAATCAAAGGAAAAGTGAAACAAGCTTACGCAGATCTTACCGATGACGATTTAAAATATGAAGAAGGTAAAGAGGACGAAACTCTTGGAAAAATTCAACAAAAAACAGGCAAAACCAGAGATGAAGTAGTCACTTGGTTGAAAAGTTTGTAGTGAAAAAGAGACGATGTTTTATCGTCTCTTTTCATTTTAAGAGTTTTTTAGCTATAAAATGAAAAGAATTTAAATTTTGGCACACACTTTGCAAAACCATTGTAACATCTTCAACTCATAAGAAGATTCATACGTTTAGGTTTAGGTTTAGTAGAAGGGAGGCGATCATCGTCTTCCTTTTTTTGTTTAATAACATCTCTTTAAAAAGCTTTTTCAGATTTATATCTTGAAAATTTTTATAGCTTACTCACCCGTGGCACACAGGTTTCTGAGACAAACAGGGGGAATTTTGTGGAAATAGCGGGAATTATATCTCGAAAAATTTAACAATTTGTAGCCAAAAAGAAGCATTCACAAATTAGTAGATAAATTTAAGCAGGCGCTAAGGTTTAACTCTCAGCTTTATTAACTTTACACCTTTACTATTAAAATTTAATTAATGTAAATTGAAATATTGATGATCAAAAATAAAAAATATAGAATTTTAGTGGTGAACGATGATGGCATTACTGCTCCAGGTATCAAAGCGCTTATAGAAGCAATGCAAGAAATTGGTGAAGTAACAGTTGTAGCACCAGACAGTCCTCAATCTGGGATGGGACATGCCATTACCATCGGGAAACCATTACGTTTAGATAAAATTCAACTTTATGAGGGCGTAGAAATGTATAAATGCTCTGGTACACCGGTAGATTGTGTGAAACTGGCTGTGAATAAAATTTTTAAGGGTCAAAAGCCCGACCTCTGTGTTTCAGGCGTTAATCATGGGTTAAATAATTCTATCAATGTAATCTACTCAGGCACTATGTCTGCTGCTGTAGAAGGTGCCATAGAAAGTATTCCGTCAGTTGGTTTCTCTTTAGATGATTACAACTGGGATGCAAATTTTGAACCTTGCAAAAAATACCTCAAAGAAATTTGTTTGCAGGTTTTAAAGAACGGGTTACAGCCTGGTGTATTATTAAATGTAAACTTTCCAAATCATAACCATCCAATAAAAGGTATTAAAATATGTAGACAGGCCAATGCAAAATGGGCCGAAGAATTTGATGAAAGACAAGATCCTTACAACCGCAATTATTACTGGTTAACAGGTGTTTTTCAAAATAACGATAAAGGAGAGGACTCAGACGTTTGGGCTTTAAATAATCATTATGTATCTGTGGTGCCAGTTCAGTTTGATATGACTGCACATCACGCAATATCATCTTTAAATGGCTGGAATTTCGATATTTAAAAAAGATAACGTTTGGATTGGTTTAGGTTTAGGACTAATTTTACCTGGCATCGCTTATCTTTTTGTGGAAGTAATTAAAAAGAACCTTACTTTCTTAAGTAAAGACGATTTATTGTACATAGGCTGCGTAGCTATCAATCTTTTATTACTTAAATACGCTTATAAGTACGATAGAGAGTTAACAGCAAAAGGAATTATTTCTGCAACCTTTGTTTGTGCTTTTATTTTTTTCTTTTATAAATATAACAAGTAGGGTTATGCCAAGGGTTATCCCAACAAAATCTAAAAAATGAAATATTACATCATAGCAGGCGAAGCATCTGGAGATTTACATGGTGCTAATCTTATGAAAACTTTAAAAGTAGTTGATGTTGCAGCTGATTTTAGATTTTATGGTGGCGATTTAATGCAAGCACAAGGCGGGACTTTGGTAAAGCATTATGCCGAAATGGCCTTTATGGGCTTTTTAGAAGTCGCTTTAAACATCAGAACGATTTTAAAAAACATTGAAAAATGTAAGGAAGATTTGCTAATTCATCAACCAGATGTTTTAATTCTTGTTGATTTTCCTGGCTTTAACTTAAAGATTGCCAAATTTGCTAAAGAGAAGGGAATAAAAGTTTGTTATTACATTTCTCCAAAAGTTTGGGCATGGAATCAGAAACGAGTCCTAAAAATTAAAAGAGATGTAAATAAAATGTTTTGTATTCTTCCGTTTGAGGTTGATTTTTATAAAAAATGGGGAATGGAAGTTGATTATGTAGGCAACCCATTATTAGACGCTATTAAAGCTTTTACACCCAATAAAAATTTTAAAATTGATAATAACTTAAGTGATAAGCCCATCATCGCTTTACTTCCCGGCAGCCGCAAGCAAGAATTGAAATACATTTTACCAGATATGCTATCAGTAGTCTCTTCGTTTCCAAACCATCAATTTGTAATTGCAGGTGCCCCATCATTCAACCTATCTTTTTATCAAGATTTTTTAAAAGGTTTAAAAATCCCAATAGTATTTGACGCTACTTATGATTTATTGACAGTTGCTGATGCTGCCTTAGTAACTTCAGGAACTGCAACTTTAGAAACTTCATTATTCAATATTCCGCAAGTAGTTTTATATAAAGGGAGTAGCATTTCTATTGGCATTGCCAGAATGTTGGTTAAAATAAGGTTTATCTCATTGGTGAATCTAATTATGGATAAAGAAGTAGTAACCGAACTTATACAGGAAGATTGTAACCTCATTAGGATATCGAAAGAATTAAGAGATATCATCTCTGAACCGAAAAGAAGCCAAATGCTTGCTAATTATGAAGCTTTAGCAACAATAATGGGCAAGCCTGGTGCGTCAGAAAAAACAGCCAAACTCATCTATCAATATTTGTCTTCTAAATCAGTCTGAATGATTAAAACTAAATAGTAATGATTAAGCTTACTTTTCATTGACTTTCTTTTATGATTAGAGTAACATAATTGTACCTATGTTTGTTTAAACATATAATCTAAAATGGCAAAACAACTGTTTGAAAAATACAATTTAGGAGACCTCACTTTAACCAATAGAGTAGTGATGGCGCCTATGACTCGTTCAAGAGCTCCTCAAAATATTCCAAATGATTTAATGGCAACCTACTACGCCCAAAGAGCTAGCGCAGGTTTAATTATTACAGAAGGAACTTCACCTTCTCCAAATGGCCTGGGTTATGCTCGTATTCCTGGTATTTATTCAGCTGAGCAAATTGAAGGATGGAAAAAAGTAACTGATGCTGTTCATGCAAAAGGCGGAAAAATATTTATCCAATTTATGCATACTGGTAGAGTTTCTCATGAAACAAATTTACCTGATGGAGCAACAGTTGTAGGTTCTTCCAATATAGCCGCCGCTGGGGAAATGTGGACAGACGCACTAGGAATGTTGCCTCATACAACTCCGCAAGCATTAACAACAGAAGAAGTGAAATTAACCATTCAAGAATATGTGCAAGCAGCTAAAAATGCAATAGAATCAGGCTTTGATGGTGTGGAACTTCATGGCGCCAATGGTTATTTAATTGAGCAGTTTATCAACGGAACAATTAATAACCGTACAGATGAATACGGTGGTTCCGTTGAAAATCGCACAAGATTTTTATTAGAAATTGCAACACAAACTGTTGCCGCAATTGGTAAAGATAAGGTTGGGGTAAGGATTTCTCCTTTCAGTACATTCAATGATATCCCTGCTTACGATGTGGTAGATGAAACCTATATTTACATTGCTCAAAAATTAAACGACTTGAGCATCGCCTATTTACATTATTTAGATCACTCTGCAACGGGCTTGGATTTAGTTTCTCAAGATTTAAGAGATACGTTTAGAACAACTTATAAAAACACGCTGATTAGCTGCGGTGCTTTTACTAAAAATTCTGCCGAAGCTGCCTTGGAAAGTGGACAAGTTGATCTAATTGCTTTTGGGAAGCCTTACTTATCTAATCCAGATTTAGTAGAAAGATTAACAGTCGACGCAGAATTAGCTCAACCTAATTTTGACTTGCTGTATATGCCAGGTGCTGAAGGTTATACAGATTATCCTTCGTTATAAAAATAATAAATTCTTTTTAATTTCTTAAGGACGCAAATTTTTTCAATATTTGCGTTCTTATAAAAAGGAGATTAGCTCATTTGGCTAGAGCGCTTTGCTAAGCTTGAAAGGGACGATTGGTGATAGATTTGAAAGATAATAAAAGAGGGGGATTAGCTCATTTGGCTAGAG
>JBILPO010000080.1:0-7474 GCA_044373805.1 Pelobium sp. | reverse complement strand
AGATATTGAAGCATTTTTTAAAACCTTAGACGCAACTGTGGGGAAAGGACAATACACCGTTTTTCTATCTTCAGATCACGGAGCTGCACATAACCCAAAATTCTTAACTGACCATAAAATACCCGCCCAGTTATGGGATGGAAGAACCATTTTAAACAACCTCAATACCGAGCTGGAAAAAGAATTTAAACAACCAAAATTGGTGCTTGGATTTGGGAATTATCAAGTAAACCTTAACAATCCATTAATTGCATCATCAAAACTTAACCTTTCAGAAATCAAACAATTCGCCATTAATTTTTTGAATAAGCAAGAGGGCGTAACTTTTGTAGTGGATATGGAAAAAATTTCTTCTGCCTCTCTTCCTGATGCGATTAAATCAAAAATTATTGCTGGTTACAATAAAGACAGAAGCGGCGCTATACAAATTTTATTGAAACCGGGCTGGTTTCAGGGTTACTCTGCAACAGGCACCACACATGGCTCTTGGAATCCTTATGACACCCATATTCCATTGGTTTTTATGGGCTGGGGAATTAAACAAGGAACATTAAACAGACCAACCAGTATGGCTGATATTGCCCCAACCGTTGCTGCCTTATTGCATATTCAAGAACCTAATGGGAATGTGGGCGAGGTGATTGAGGAAGTGCTGAAGAAATAGGAGCAGGATGTTGAAGGGAGAAAAATAAGAGCAGGATTTGTTGGATTACATGATTTTCAGGATGCTGAAAATAGGATCTGGGAAATGATAAAATTTTAAAATGATAGAAAATGATGAATTAACTTATAAAATCATTGGTTGTGCGATGAAGGTTCACAACACTTTGGGTAATGGTTTTCAAGAGGTGATTTATCAGAGATGTTTAGCTATTGAATTACAAAAGTCTGCTTTAAAATTTGAACGGGAAGTCAACCAAAAAATTTATTACGAGGGGTTTGATGTGGGCACAAGAAGATGTGATTTTATTGTTGAAAATCGAGTAATTATTGAACTTAAAGCATTTATTAATTTAGAAGATGCTCATTTAGCACAAACAAAAAACTACTTAACCGCTTATGGTTTTGAAAAGGGATTATTGATCAATTTTGGATCAACAAGCCTTCAGTATAAATTGATTTTTAATAATAATATAAATTACAAAAAAGATGAAAACAGGTGTTAAATTTAGCATCCTGTTCATCCTACAATCCTAAAAATCCTGATCCAGAAATGAAAAAATTTATATCCCGCTTACATTACCTGACGCAAGATTTACCCAATTGTAGTCATCTAGAACAAGTTCAAATAGCTTGTGAGGCAGGTGCCAATTGGATACAATACCGTTGTTTGTCTAAATCTGATGCAGAAATGTTAGAAGAATTACATCAGATAGCTGCTATTTGTGATGATTGGGGAACTACATTAATTATTACTAATCATGTTCATTTAGTACATTTAGCAGATATTCAAGGCGTACATATAGAAGATATGGATGCCGATTTAACAGTGATAAGGGAGCAAATTGGAGAAGATAAAACTCTGGGCGCATCAGCAAATACCTACCAACAAATTATCAATCATATAAAAAACGGTGCAGATTATATTGGCTGCGGACCATTTGGACATACAGATACCAAACCCAATGACTCACCACATTGGGGCGTAAAAGGTTACCAAGAAGCGATAGAAAAGTTACAGAAAAACCAATTGGAAATACCTTTAATTGCTGTTGGAGGCGTACAAATAGAAAACGTAGAATTATTAACGGCAACCGGCATTCATGGTATTGCTGTTTGTGCGGCCATCAACAACAGTGAAAATCCTGGGGCTGCTTATAAAGCCTTTCATCAATTGATTTTTTAACACCTAAGAAAGCCCATGTCAAGTCACCATATAGTTAGAGAAAAGCAAGAGCCCGCATTATTGGTGATGACCATGGATCATTTTAATGAGGAATACTTAGGGCAATTATTAGAATGGTCTCCAACTATTTTAGTTTCTGCAAAAGTGGCCGAAAAAGTGCTTTCTATGGGGATAAAAATAGACGTAATTGTTAGTGTAGAAAATGAATTGTTGAATACCCAAGAACATGTTAAAATATTAACCGCTGGAGATGATGATTTGATTTTAGACGCCGCTCTAAAATATTTAATTGCCGAGGGATATCCTGCGGTGAATATTATTACCAACCACTTTAAAGCCAAAGAATATCTTTTTTATGTAGATATGATAGATTTAGTTGTTTTTGATGAGGATAAAAAAATCTATCCTATTAAATCGGCTTTTAGTAAATGGCAAACTAAAGGAGAAGATATTTATGTTTATCATCCAGAAATAATTCATGATTTTTCTATCTCTGGATTAGAAAAAATTAAAGGTAACCACTACCAAACCGTAAAAGATGGCTTTTTTAGCTTTACGTTTGAACCACCTTTCATTTTTATTGCAGAACAGCTATGATTACAATAACACCGGCAACTTCAGAAGATGTCGAAACTATACATCAATTGGCTTTTGATATTTGGTGGCCAACCTATAAAAACGTGATTTCTGATGAGCAGATAGCTTTTATGTTGGATAAAATGTATTCCATTAGCGCTCTTCAAAATCAAATGGAAGAAGGAAATGTTTTCTTAATGCTTTATGTAAATGAGCTTGCCAAAGGATTTGCCAGTTATGCAAAAACAGCTATAGACAAAACCTATAAACTTCAAAAACTTTATGTACATCCAGATCAGCAAGGCAAAGGAACTGGTAAATTATTAATTATTGAAGTCGAAAAACAGGTGGAAAAATTAGGCGGAAATACTTTAATTCTTAATGTAAACCGAGGGAATAAGGCAAAGGATTTTTACAAAAAAGTAGGTTATCAAATTTTAGAAGAATTAGATATTCCTTATTTTCATTTTATACTTAATGATTATGTGATGGGTAAAAAATTGATCTAATTTAAATCTGCTAAAACCAAATCAGCCACTCCCATTCCGGTTAAACTTCCCAAAGCAACCCCCATTCCGTTGCATCTTGCAGCAACAAATAACCCTGTTCTTACTTTTTTAATTATAGGATCTAGCGGCTCTCCGAAGCCCATTATGCCGCTCCACCTAAAATCAATCTTCACTTTTTTATTTGGAAGGATAATTTGATAAAGCATGTCCTCTAATTTTTTTTGAATCTCGATGCTTGTATGTAAGTCAAAAGTTTCTTCTGCTTTAAAGTCTAAATTTCTACCCCCGCCTAAAAGAATTCTTTGATCTATATCTCTAAAATAATAATAGCCTTCATCGTAATGAAAAGTACCCTTTACTTTTAATCCTTTAATAGGCTCGGTCACCAAAACCTGTCCTCGACCCGGTTTAATATCAATTTCTGGTAAAAGCTGAGGAGTAAAAGCATTGGTAGCAAACACTATTTTATGCGTGGTAAATGTAGCTCCATTGGTTTTTATGGTAATTATTTTTTCTTCTTCAAAGGATAAAACCTGTGATTGATTATATATCAACACGCCTAAACTTTGTACTTTTTGTATCAAAGCCCTCATCATTTTACCGGTATCTATTTGCCCTTCAAATTTGTTTTCAATTAATCCATTTACTCCTAAAAAGCCAAAATCTGCAATTTTAGCATTGTTAACGGTAAAAATGTCAGCCTCGCTAAACAAGGGTTTAAAGATGTGATTTAGATGGCTTAAGCCTAATAAAGCGGTTTCTTTTTGCTGCTGCTCGTTATCTAAAAAAAGTTCAAATCCGCCTTTTTGTTCAAAACAAATTGCCTTGTCTCCCAAGTTTTTTCTCAGGGCAGCTAAGCCCTTTATCCTTTTTGCAACTACGTTAAAAACGGTTTCTTCGCCATAGGTTTTTATATCGCTTAAAAGCTCAGAAACACTTCCAAAACAGGCAAAACCAGCGTTTTTGGTACTTGCTCCGGCGGGTAAAATTCCCCTTTCTAAAACAGCTATTTTTAAAAGCGGTCTTTCTGTTTTTAACTTTAAAGCCGCATTTAAGCCTACTATTCCGCTTCCAATAATAATTACATCATAATGGTTTAAGAAAGAAGTTTGTTCCCAGTAAGAAAATGTTTTTTCAATCATCTTTTAAAGGTAATTTATTTGTGTAAACTTTTAAAAGGAATACTTTTTGATTATCATTATATAATTAATTTAAAAAGATATGATATTATTTATAATCATCCTGGTAATGAGCCTGGGGGTTCAATGGAGATTCAAAAGCAAATTCAAAAAATATTCTGAAATCGCATTAAGCTCTGGTTTAAGCGGTGCAGAAGTAGCCAAGCAAATGTTAAGCGACCATGGAATTGGTGATGTAGAAATTATTTCTGTAGATGGGCAATTAAGCGATCATTACAACCCTGCAGATAGAACCGTAAACCTTTCTCCTGATGTTTATCACGGAAGAAGCATTATTGCTGCCGCTGTGGCAGCTCACGAATGCGGACATGCGGTACAACATGCAAAAGCTTACAGTTGGTTACAGCTTAGATCGTCTTTAGTTCCGGTAGTTGGAGTGGCATCTAAACTTGTTCAATGGGTTTTAATTATTGGCGTAGTGATGTTGATGTTTTCTGGCAATACAATGGTTTTGGCCGTAGGTGTTGGGGCTTTAGCAATTGTAACTTTGTTTAGTTTTGTAACGCTTCCTGTAGAATTTGATGCAAGTAGAAGAGCGTTAGCTTGGTTAAAAACCGGACATGGCGTAACCCAAACCGAATTAGAAAACATACAAGCAAAAGATGCTTTATGGTGGGCCGCTATGACTTATGTTGTTGCTGCTTTATCATCATTAGCAACTTTATTGTATTACGCTTCTATGTTATTTGGTAGAAGAGATTAGGAGGCCTCATTCCCCAGCCCCTTCTCCAAAAGAGAAGGGGAGATAGAACAGATTAAACATAGAAAAGCCCTTGAAATAATTTCAAGGGCTTTTTTGTTTTATTTTTTGCGTTAACGATGGGAGCGATATCCTTCTGCTTCTTGGAGCAAAAGATTTAGCGGACAGCGTGTTTAAACGCCCAAACTATTTTTGTTTAATTAATTCAATTTGAACGGCGCAATTAAAGCAAACTGAGGAATACTTACATCAAATATTTCTCCGTCAACCAATCTTTTCATTTGATAAGTTCCTTTCATGGTACCCATATCTGTTTTAAGGTTGCAACCAGATACATATTCATGGTGCTGCCCTGGCGTGATAATGGGTTGTACACCCACAACGCCTTCACCCTCTACTTCTCTTTTGGTTCCGTTAGAATCAAAAATAGTCCAGTGTCTTCTTAATAATTGTACGCTATAATCTGTCAGATTTTCTATCTGAATTTTATAAGCAAACATATAGTGCTCGTTAGCCGGATTGGAATATTCTGGCTGGTAGGTAGTTTCAACAGAAACTTTTACTCCTTCGGTGATTTGCGCTACCATTTTTTTATTTTGATACAAGGTAAATAATATAAGTTTGATATACCAAAAACTAAACCAATTCTACATCAAATTTGTTTCTGATATCATTTAAAACATCTTCTATGGCTTCTACACTTTCTAAAGAAACCAATTTCATACGATATTCCTTAAAATTTGCAATTCCTTTAAAATAATTAGCATAATGGCGTCTCATCTCAAAAATACCGGTTTTTGGTCCTTTCCATTCAATAGATTTTTGAAGGTGAGTGCGGCAAACATCTATTCTTTCTTCTAAAGTTGGTCCTTCTAAATGAGTTCCGGTTTCAAAAAAATGTTTTATCTCTCTAAAAATCCAAGGATAACCAATGGCAGCTCTGCCAATCATAATGCCGTCCACCTCATATTCTAAACGCCAATTTGCTGCTTTCTCTGGCGAATCTATGTCACCATTACCAAAAATAGGGATTTGTATTCTGGGGTTTCTTTTAATTTCTCTAATTAAAGACCAATCTGCAGAACCTTTATACATTTGAGAACGCGTTCTACCATGAATGGTTAAGGCTTTTATGCCTACATCTTGTAAACGCTCTGCCACTTCATAAACATTCTTGGTATTGTCATCCCAGCCTAAACGAGTTTTTACCGTAACGGGCAAATGCGTGGCGTTTACTACAGCCGCAGTCATTTTCACCATCTTATCAATATCTTGTAATAAGCTGGCTCCTGCGCCCTTACACGCTACGTTTTTAACCGGACAACCGTAGTTAATATCAATTAAATCTGGATTAGCCATTGAAGAAATTTCTGCGGCTTGTCTCATGTGGTCTATCTCCGATCCAAAAATTTGGACCCCAATAGGTCTTTCATATTCAAAAATATCTAACTTCTGACGACTTTTTGCTGCATCACGAATTAAGCCTTCCGAAGAAATAAATTCTGTGTACATCATATCCACACCATTTTGTTTACAAACAAAACGAAACGGAGGATCGCTGACATCTTCCATTGGCGCTAACAATAAAGGGAATGCTCCCAAATCAATATTTCCGATTTTAACCGACATTCAAAAATCTATTTCTTAATTTAACTGCAAATTTACAAAATATCATTTGTTATGCATGACATTCAAAAGTCAAGTCCTTACCATCCGGCTTTACAGCTCATCTTTTTAGTTTTAATGGCTTTTGTTGGGGCCATCGTTTTTACAATTATTGGCTTTTTAGTCTGGATTCCTTTTAATACAGATCATTTTTCACTTCTTGGCTTAACAGAAAATAACATGCAAAACATGGATATTTCTTTTTTAAGAATGATGCAAATTTCTAGTTCATTAGGCCTTTTTATAGCCGGACCCATTGCTTTTGCTTATTTAAATCAATCTAAACCTAAGGCTTATTTCTATTTTGATCAACCTTTAAAAGGGACCTTATTCTTTTTAGTGGTGGCTATCTTATTTGTTTCTAATCCTGTTTTTGAACTCATTAATGAGTTAAACCAACAATTAGCTTTACCTGATTTTTTAAAAAGTTTGGAAGTTTGGATGAAAGAAAAAGAATTACAAGCGGCTGAATTAACCAAAAAGCTTTTGGAAATGCGTTCTTATAATGACTTGATTATTAATTTAATAATGATTGCCATTATACCTGCCATTGGCGAGGAGCTTTTTTTTAGAGGTGGCATACAAACCATTTTAAAAGATTGGTTTAAAAATTACCATGTGGCTATTTGGGTTACCGCTATTATTTTTAGCGCCATACACTTACAGTTTTACGGATTCTTTCCTAGAATGCTTTTGGGGGCGCTTTTTGGCTATCTGTTAGTCTATGGAAAAAGTATTTGGCTGCCCATTTTGGGGCATTTTTTAAATAACGGAACCGCTGTAGTGATGGCTTTTGTTATGCAAAAACAAGGAAAAAGTATCGATGAAATTGAGCAAACAAGTAATTACTCTATTTATGGTTATGCTATTAGTGCAATAATTACTTTAGTTTTACTGCTTATGTTTTTTAAACAAACCAAAAACAACACTTTGTATAGCGCTTATGAATAGTGAATGGGTTAAAATTTATGCCTCCAAT
>JBILPO010000079.1:0-7489 GCA_044373805.1 Pelobium sp. | reverse complement strand
GTTTTAATGTTTCTTTAATGATATTATCTAAAGCGTCACTTTCATTTGTTCCTTTTGGGAAATCCTGATAGCCGTATATTATTGCTCTCTTATCCCATTCGCCAATTTTATCATCATACGCATTTGATAAATCTACTTTCCCTTTGGCATCCATTTCAATGTGTGGAAAAGGATAATCCATTACAGAAGAAAGGTTTTTGGTGCTCGCAGCATAATTGTGATACAAACCAAGGGTGTGTCCAATTTCATGAGCTGCCAATTGGCGAATACGAGCTAAAGACATCTTCATCATCTCATCAGTTACAGCTTTATCATCGCCGTAAGGTAAAAGCAAACCTTGGGCAATTAAAAAATCCTGACGAACTCTTAATGAACCCAATGAAACTTGTCCTTTAATGATTTCTCCGGTACGAGGATCTGCAATGGAAGCGCCATAAGACCATCCTCTGGTAGAGCGATGCACCCATTGCACTAAATTATATCTGATATCCATAGGGTCGGCATCTTCGGGCAAAAGCTTTATTTGAAACGCATTTTTATAACCAGCAGCTTCAAAAGCCTGATTCCACCATGCTGCACCATCCATCAATGCAGATTTTACAGGTTCTGGCGCTCCTCTGTCTAAATAGTAAATAATGGGTTTAATGGCTTCGCTTACAGCTGCTGTTGGGTCTTTTTTAGCTAAACGATGTCTTCTGATGTAACGCTTTACAATTGATTGATCAATTGGAGTAGCAAAATCCATGTAATCTGCTTCATTAAAGCCTGCTCTTGGATCAAATTTTCTAGGTTGATAGTTTGCGTCTGGCAATTCTATAAAAGATTGATGGGTATGTACGGTAACCGCATCAGCATCTGGTGTAACCGAACTGATTTCGCGACCCTTGGCAGTTCCCGTTAAGGTAATAATAGATTCGAATTCCGTATTTTTTGGAAAATTTTTAGTGTTTGGAAGATAAATGGCTGACCGGGTGTCATCTGTTCTGTAGCTTCCCTGACCCATACTACTCAATTTATCGCTAATTTTATGAACATCCCTCATCAAAAAAGGAGTCATATCAATCAATACTTTTTGATCCTGCTCCGCTTCTGCTTTAAAGCCCCAAATTACAGAACTTGCAAAAGCTTGTTCAACAGATTTTTTTTCTTCCACATTCGTACTAATCGCTCTGTAATCATAATTGGGTTGTTGCAACAATATTTTAGGTCCAATTTTAATAAACTTTAAGATTTTAGTTTCTCCAATTTGCCCTCTATCCAAACCTAAATCATTAGAACCAACACCATAGGGCAAAGAACTTACATATAAAAACTCTTGATCAAACTTATCTACCTCTAAATATATTTTACCTGCGCTCTCATCCCAATAGAAATTAAAATAACCTAGATATTTTTTAAATCCTTTGGTTTTGTTTTCAATGTTTTGGGCAGAAAGGGAAAAGGTTTGGAAGAAAATTCCAATAAAAAGGAGTAGAGTTATCTTTTTCATAATATGATTTAGATTTCTAAGATAAAAAATACTTGATAAATTGAATGTAATAAATAGGTTAGACCTTTATTTTTAAATCAATATTTAAGATGTTGTTGTAATTTTACCGAATGGCAGAAGATTTAACAATCACTAGAGGCAGCAAGCTTGCTCAATATGAATCTATTATTCCACAAATAAAAGGGCTTTTATATGGCGAAACAGATAGTATTGCTAATATGGCGAATGTTTGTGCGGCATTAAAAGAGCAGTTTGGCTGGTTTTGGGTTGGCTTTTATTTGGTGAAGCAAGATGAATTGGTTTTAGGGCCTTTTCAAGGTCCGGTGGCTTGTACGCGAATTAAAAAAGGAAAAGGCGTTTGTGGGAGCGCTTGGGAGCAAGCAAAAACATTAATTGTTGCTGATGTAGATCTTTTTCCGGGGCATATTGCTTGTAGCAGTCTTTCAAAATCAGAAATAGTGATTCCTTTAGTTAAAGACGGAATAGTATTAGGCGTTTTTGATGTGGATAGCGAATTATTAGCTCATTTTGATGAAACCGATCAAAAAGGTTTAGAAGAGATCATCAATTTGATTTCTTTTTAAATGACCAATTTATATTGCATAGCCGGTTTAGGAGCTGATGAACGCTTGTTTAGAAACCTTCACCCCATTAATTATCAATTAAAGTTTATTCATTGGGTTAAACCCGATGAAAAAGATACTTTAGAAACCTACGCAGATAAGCTTATTCCTCAAATAGATCAAACGCAGCCTTATTCTTTGCTAGGCGTTTCTTTAGGTGGTATTTTTGCCACAATTTTATCTTCTAAGATTAATCCAATACATGTTTTTGTAATTTCCAGCTTAAAATCATCAAAAGAAGCACCTTTTGTTTTTAAGGTTTTTAGAGCCCTTAAGGTAAAGTATTTATTAAATGCCAGTTTATTAAAGCATATGAAACCAATCATAAGCTTTTTCTTTGGAAAGATGAATAAGACAGACCGGCATTTAGTTTTTAAAATGATTGATGAAAGTGATGTTAATTTTTTACCCTGGGCTGCTGCAGCAATTTTAGAATGGAAGTCTAATGATGAACTCACCCCATTTCATAAGATAGTTCAAATAGTAGGGGATAAAGACCTAGTTTTTAGGTACTCTAAAATTAAAAACTGTAAAGTAATTAAAGGTGGAACTCATATTATGATTTTAAATAGAGCCAAAGAAATTAATGCAATAATAAATGGTATAGCCATAAAAATTTAATAGAATTGATAATTTTACGATAACTGAACAAGGATTTTTTAATTTCGATATGAATAAACTCTTATGATTAATTACAACCCGAAAGAATGGTTCACCTTCATTTTTAGAATACATAAAGCAGATACCTTTAGAAAATTGATTCCTCTGATGGTGGCTGTAAGTGTTTACGCCAGTATAATTGCCTATTTAGAAATGGAATATTTGCAATTATCAGAAACCAGCCATGTTAAAAACTTGAGTTTAATGCATGGTATATTAGGCTTTGTGATCTCTTTATTATTAGTTTTTAGAACCAACACCGCTTATGATAGATGGTGGGAAGGTCGTAGGCAATGGGGTGCTTTAACCAATTCATCACGTAATTTGGCTATCAAATTACATGTCTTTTTACCTGATATTGCCGACAGAAAGTTTTTTGAGCTCATGATTCCAAATTATGCTTTTGCATTAAAAAATCATTTAAGAGAAAATGAAGATTACCATGAATTAGACCCTGTTTTAGATTATCATAAAGAAAAGCATTTACCTAATCAGATGGCATCAGGGATATATGCTAAGCTTTATCAACTTCACCAAGAAAATAAACTATCGTCAAATCAGCTTCTGATTTTAAACGAGGAGGCCATGTCTTTTACTGATATTTGTGGCGCTTGCGAACGTATCAAAAATACCCCTATTCCTTTTTCTTACAGCCTTTTTATTAAAAAATTCATCTTCTTTTTTGTGATGACTTTACCTTTTGGCTGGGTGTTTAGCTTAGGCTTCTATATTATTCCGGTTGTGGTGTTTATTTTATATGCTTTTGCCAGTTTAGAATTAATAGCTGAGGAAATTGAAAATCCTTTTGGTACGGATGCGAATGACCTGCCTTTAGATTCTATATGCAAGAATATTAAAAAGCATGTTAAAGAGATTTTAGATTAAATTGATAGCAAATCCTCTTGAAACTAGAACGAAGTTTTTATTTACGAGAAGATACTTTACTGATTGCTAAAGAGCTATTAGGGAAGTTTGTTTTTAGTAAAATTGATGGAATTATTACCGGCGGAATGATTGTAGAAACAGAGGCTTATATAGGTCCTTTAGATGCCGGTTCACATGCTTTTAATAACCGTAAAACAGCAAAAAATGCCACCATGTATGAAGCTGGCGGAGTGGCTTATTTATACATTTGTTATGGTATTCATGATATGCTGAATATCGTTACAGGTCCGACTGATAGTTCTCATGCCATACTCATCAGAGCAATTGAACCCATTATTGGGATAGAAACCATGCAGCAAAGAAGAGGTCATGTGCCTTTGAAAAGATTGGCAAAAGGCCCCGGTTCTTTAGCTAAAGCTTTAGGTTTAAATAAATCTTTTGATAAAGAAGATCTAACTGGAGATTTAATTTGGATTGAAGACCAAAAAATACTGATTGCAGATGAAAACATTAAAGCAACAGGCAGAGTAGGTTTAAGCTGCGCCGAACCATATTTATCAATTCCATGGAGATTTTGCCTTTCTGGCAATGCTTTTGTAAGTAATGGCTAAAGGGCTTTTATAAATCAGCCTTTTATAAATTTTAATATAAAGGATATGAAAAAGCAAAAGGAAATTGAAAAATTACGAGAATTGTTATCCACTTCAAAGGTCTGTATGCTAAGTACCTATAATACAAAAGAAGGTATTCATACCCGTCCAATGTCTTATCATCAAATAGATGATGACGGCGTGATTTGGTTTTTTACAAATGAGTATTCGCCAAAAATGAAAGAAATCTCTTTCAATAATCAAATCAATATCAGTTTTATTAATGAGGGTAAAAATAATTATGTCACTTTAAAAGCTTCAGCAAGCTTGGCAACGGATAAAGCAAAGATGGAAGCGCTTTTTAATCCAATTATAAAAGCATGGTTTCCAAGAGGATTAGAAGATCCAAAGCTGGCCTTATTAAAAGCCGATGTGACCTCTGCCGAATATTGGGATAATTCTTCTAATACAATGGTTTTTCTGTTTAATATAGTACAAGCTCTTTTTACAGAAACGATGTTTCATGAGGGTGAACACGGGAAAATTAAATTATAATTTAAAAGAGATTATTTTTAAGATGGTCTTTTTTGTTTAAGATGATTAAATTGCCAACAAAAATAAAATATGCAGTTTACCAATACTTTGGCTTTTGCTCAACAACAAGATCAAGAAGATGAACTTCAACATTTTAGGAACGAATTCCTTATTCCTAAACATGAAGGAAAGGAAATCACTTACTTGTGCGGAAATTCTTTAGGCTTACAACCTAAAAACACTCGTCAATTTATTAATGAACAATTAGATTATTGGGAAAAATACGGCGTAGAAGGCTGGTTTGACGGAGAGCAACCTTGGTTGGCCTATCATCATGAAATTAGTGATCTTTTGGCGCCAATTGTAGGAGCAAAACCTATTGAAGTAACTTGCATGAATAACTTAACCATCAATTTACATTTATTGATGGTGAGCTTTTATCAGCCGAAAGGCAAAAAGTATAAGATCTTAATGGAAGGAGGCGCTTTCCCTTCAGACCAATACGCTATCGAATCTCAAGTTAAATTCAGAGGTTACAAAGCCGATGACGCAATTATAGAGGTTTTCCCAAGAGCAGGCGAAGAGACTTTAAGAACCGAAGATATATTAGATAAAATCAATCAACATCAAGACGATTTGGCTATAATTCTTTTTGGGGGGATTAATTATTATACCGGACAAGTTTTTGATATGAAAGCCATAACACAAGCCGGACAGGAAATTGGAGCCATTGTAGGCTTTGATTTAGCTCATGCTGCAGGGAATGTCCCTGTTCAATTGCATGATTGGGGAGTAGATTTTGCCTGCTGGTGTTCTTATAAATATATGAATAGCAGTCCGGGTGGGATAAGCGGAATATTTGTCCATGAAAAGCATTTTAATACTGATTTGCCAAGGTTTGCGGGTTGGTGGGGATACAAATTGGATAAACGCTTTAAAATGGAGAAAGGCTTTGTGCCAGAAAAAGGAGCAGAGGGTTGGCAGGTAAGCACCAGTCCAATTTTAATGATGGCAGCTCACAAAGCTTCCTTAAAGGTTTTTGAAGAAGCAGGTTTTGAAAATATGAGAGCAAAAAGTATCAAGCTTACAGGCTTCTTGGAGTTTTTAATTCAACAAGTGAATGATGCTTTAGGAGAAGAGTTCTTTAAAATTATTACTCCAAAAAATTCAGACGAACGTGGTTGCCAGCTTTCTTTAATTTGTAAACAAGATGGTAAACTTATTTTTGACGACTTAGTAAAACAACAAATTATTGGCGATTGGAGAGAACCAAATGTGATTAGGGTTAGTCCGGTGCCGCTTTATAATACTTTTAAAGATGTTTATGCTTTCGCCGGTGCTTTGTTAGTAATCACTAAAAAACTAACCATCTAACCATCCAACAACCTAACCAACTAACAACCCAACCAGCACAACATGAAAAAAGTAAAACAATTAGCACTGCTTAACTTCCTTTTTTTTGTAATTGCATTTGCGGTTTCTAATTTAAGTCAGTTAAAAATATTTGGAGGCGTTACCAATGCTGATATCAGTAATAAATATGATACCGTTTTTACGCCTGCCGGCATCACTTTTGCCATTTGGGGTGTAATTTATCTATCGTTATTTGGGTTTACCATTTACCACTTAATTAAAGCCTATCAGGATGATGAAAATTCAGAGGCTAGTGTAGCGATACTTAAAATCGGAAATTTATTCATCATCAATAACATTGCAACCACCTTTTGGGTATTTGCTTTTGCCTATGAATACATTCTTTTATCTATGATTTTAATCATCATTCAATTGATTACTTTATTGATGATTTTTATCAAATTAAATTTATGGGATACACAACAATCGTTTAAAAACAAGCTTTTTACACAGTTTCCTTTAAGTATTTATTTTGCTTGGTTGTGCGTAGCTAATGTGGCTAATATTTCTCTTTATTTAGTTTCTATTGGGGTATCTAATCTTTTTGGATTAACAGAAGTACAGTGGGCTACAGCGCTGGTTTGTGTGGTTACTTTAATTTCTTTATTCATTATTGGTAAAAAGAAAAACATTTCTTTTGGTTTGGTGGTGATGTGGGCTTTATATGGCATTCAATTAAAAAGAACAGCTATAGATCCAGTAGAATTTGCATCGCTTATTAAACTATGTTGGATGGGAATTGGAATATTAGCGATCACCAGCATTTTAGAGCTATTCAAAATCACAAAATCCAATAAGAAAGAAAAGGTTTTTTAATGCTTAAAATCGCTTTCGATCCTATTTATGCTCATCCATTACCAGAAGGTCATCGTTTTCCGATGCTGAAATATGAGCTTATTCCTATGCAATTGAAACATGAAGGCGTAGTGAATGAAGCTAATTTCTTTTCTCCTTCAATTCTTGAAGAAGAAATTGTTTTATATACACATGAAAAAGCATACTGGGAAAAGCTCAAAAATCTTAAACTCAGCTATCAGGAAGAAAAGCGAACAGGGTTTCCACTTTCGGCTCAATTAGTAGAGCGAGAATTACGAATTGCACAAGGAACGATTGATGGTTGCCAATATGCCTTTGAGCATGGTGTGGCATTTAATATTGCCGGTGGCACACATCATGCGGGCTTTAATTGGGGTGAAGGCTTTTGCTTGTTAAACGATCAGGCTATTGCAGCTAACTACTTATTAAATAAAAAATTAGCCTCTTCTATTTTAATCATCGATTTAGATGTTCATCAA
>JBILPO010000001.1:0-23853 GCA_044373805.1 Pelobium sp. | reverse complement strand
CACATTACTTGATAATTCAAAATCTAATAGTTTACGGGCAAAATAATGCTCTCCCCAGCGCCAGTCAATCAGTAAATGTTTAGTTAAGAAACTAGCCACTACCATTCTAATACGGTTGTGCATAAAGCCAGTTTCATTCAGTTGGCGCATACCAGCATCAACAATAGCATACCCTGTTTTTCCATCGCACCAAGCTTTATACTCTTCTTCATTGTTTCGCCACTTAATCTTATTGTATTCTGGCCTGAAAGAGTTTTTTGCCGAGTGTGGAAAATGCCAAAGAATGGTAAAGTAAAAATCTCTCCAAATTAGTTCGCTTAACCAAATTTCGCTTTTACCTATCGAGTTTTTAACCAATTCTCTGATACTGATGGTGCCAAATCTTAAATGAACACTAATTTGAGAAGTAGCCTCTTTAGCAGGAAAATCTCTGTCGGTGCTATAATTTTTTAAAATATCCTTGTAAATTTTATCAGGGAATGGGAGTTTACTTTGGGTAAATCCCATATCTTCTAAACTCGGGATTTCCAATTTTGAAATAGGTACAAAGTTTTCGAAGTATTTCTCTGTAGGATAGGCTTCAGTGTGGTATGATTGTAATTTTTCTAACCATTTTCTTTTGTAAGGCGTAAAAACTACGTAAGGTTTGCCATCATCTTTAACAACTTCGCTTTTTTCAAAAATACATTGGTCTTTAAAAGTGTGAAATTGGATATTTCTTTGAGTAAATAAGATGTTTAATTTCTCATCCCTATCCTTTGCGTAAGGCTCATAATCATGGTTGGTATAAACTGATTCAACTTCAAACTCATTAAAAATAGTCTCCCAAACCTGCTCAGGAGTACCATATTTTACTAATATAGAAGAACCAAATTCTTGAAGCTGTGTATTTAGCTCCCTTAATTGCTGATGGATAAAGGTCACCCTTGCATCGTCTTTATCTTCAAGTTTATCTAAAATATTTTGATCAAAAATAAAGATGGGAAGAACTTTTAGGCCACTTTTAAGTGCATGGTACAAACCCGCATTGTCTGTTAATCTTAAATCTCTTCTAAACCAAAAAATAGAGTAAGGTTGTTTATCCATAAATTTCTTTTAATGCGCTATCTACATTAGGATATTTAAATTGAAATCCTGTAGCTATTATTTTTTTTGTATCCATTCTTGTACTGCCCAAAACTACGGCACTCATCTCCCCAAAAATAATTTTGAGAATAAAAGCAGGAACATTTGGTAGCCATAAAGGTTTTTTTAAGGTTTCTGCAATGGCATGAGTTAATTCTGAGTTAGTAATTGGATTTGGTGTACTCATGTTATAAGCTCCAGATAGATTTTCATCTTCTATGCCTTTCAAATACATGTTTACTACATCGTCAATATGAATCCAGGAAATATATTGTTTCCCGCTTCCAAGCGGAGAACCCACTCCAAATTTTATAGGTGCAGCCATTTTTGGTAAAGCGCCACTGTTTTTGTCTAAAATTACTCCGGTTCTAAATTTAACCACACGTAAACCTAAATATAAAGCTTCGTCTACTGCTTGTTCCCAAAGCACACTGCAATGACCCAAAAAGTCGCTATTAGGCTCATTATTTTCTGTCATCCATTCACTTCCTCTTTCACTATAAAAACCAGATGCCGATGCAGAAATTACTGCTTTTACTTGGTGTGGGTGTTCTTTTAGGAGTTGATAAACCAACCTGATAGATTCAGTTCGACTTTCTATAATTGTTTTTTTTCTTGCCTTCGTCCATCGACTATCAGCTATGCCTGCTCCGGCTAAATGAACAATAAAATCAACCCCATCTATGCAATGTTCATCTATTTTACGCTTCTCTATATCCCACAAATAAGTCTTTATTTTTAGATTTTTTCCAGCAGATCTACCTAAATGAGCCACCTCATAACCATGCTGAATAAGCAATTGGCTCAAATGCTGACCAACAGTTCCACTTCCACCAGTAATTAATACTCTCTTGCCCATACTTACTAAAGGTAACTCTTTCAAAGAAGTTTAGTTTTGGTTTTAGAGGGAATTCTGATTTTTTTCCTAGAATTTAACTGCTAATATAGCTTTCTAAGTTTTTGATGGTTTGTTTTTGATCTTCAATGATAAATTTCACCACATCACCAATAGAAACCATACCCGTTAATTGGCCATTATGCATTACAGGTAAATGTCTGATATGTTTATCCGTCATTAATTGCATACAATGATCAAGGCTGTCTTCAGGTAATATTACAATTGGGGATGGAGTCATCACTTCTTTAATTTGAACTTCTTTAGAAGATTTACCTAATAAAACCACTTTTCTAGCATAATCTCTTTCGGTAAAAATACCTGTAAGTTGACCTTCATCTACAATTAAAATGGCGCTAATGTTAAATTCCATCATGTTTTGTAGGGCTTCAAAAACCATAGATTTCGAAGAAATAGTAATCAGCCTGATTTCTTTTTGTTTTAGAATTTGGTGGACTTTTATCATGAGGAGCAGTTTTGGTGTATTTAAATTTAAGGATTTAAAAGTCTAAATTCAAAAATATTTACCTTGCTGTGAAGTACAATGTGAATTCTAAACTCAAAAAAACACTATGCTTTCGATTTTTTATAATATAAGTAGCCTTAGTACAATTAAACTAGGTTAATTTCTCTTTGTAATTAATCAAATTTTGAGCCATTCCATTAAAAATAAATAAGTGAAAAGGCCACATCAACCACCAATAGAAGCGTCCCCATAAACCGCTAGGTCTAAATGTTGCTACCTGACTCAAGAATTTCTTTTCTCCTCTTTCTATAATTTTAAATTCTAACCAAGCTTCTCCTGGCAACTTCATTTCTGCGTAAAGCAACAACCGTTTATTGCCTTTATCAGCTAAAATTACTCTCCAAAAATCTAAAGCATCACCAGCTTGAATGTTGTTTCCGCTTCTACGGCCCCTTCTGGTACCTACTCCTCCTAATAGTTTATCAATAAGACCGCGTAAATTCCACAGCCAATCTAAATAATACCATCCTCTTTCACCGCCAATAGACCAAACATTTGTTAATATGGTAGTTGTGTCTTCTTTAAATTCTTTTTTTACTTTGTATTCTAAAGTGCCATTTTGCGGCACTTTTACTTGGTCCATAAACGAAGTATCAAGGTATCCACGGTTTAACGCATCTTTCCAACTTGAAACAATAGAATTTTGCTCAATTTTTACGAAGGCTAATTTTAAAGCATCCATATAGCTAAAACATTCTCTAGGGACTACTTTTTTAATATCGTCATTTCTGCAAATCACTTCGTTTTTCATGCTTTCTACCAAACTGCTAGCAATATTGTAATTTACTGAGGTTACAATGTTAAGCCAGTAAGAAGATAAACGCGGGGTGAGTATAGGAACTGTAACGATATACCTTTTAAGCTTTCTTGCCTTTGCATAACCCAAAAGCATTTTTTTGTAAGATAAAATATCTGGACCGCCAATATCAAAGGTTTTATCCAACGCTTCTGGATTGCCCAAAACTCCTTCTAAATAGGCTAAAACATCTCTAATGGCTATGGGTTGACAAAGTGTTCTTAGCCATTTTGGAGCTATCATAATAGGTAGTTTTTCTGTTAAATCTCTAATGATTTCAAAAGAGGCACTCCCAGATCCAATAATAATGGCCGCTCTTAAGCAGGTATTTGGAATTTTACTCGCCTTTAAAATATTTTCTACCGATAATCGTGATTTTAAATGTTCTGAAAGCTCATCGTCATTTACTATCCCCGTAAGGTAAATAATTTGTTTGCAATTTGTTTTCTCTAAAGCGTTTACAAAATGATTAGCAGATAATTCTTCTAACTCTCTAAAATCTGTATAGGCATTTCCCATAGAATGTACCAAGTAATAAGCAGCATCTATGTCTTTTGGAATTGTGGTTAAAGAAGCTTCATCTAAAAGGTCACCAGTAATAATAGTGGTTAACGGGGTGATTTCGTTTTCGTCTTTTATCCGACGTTTATCTCTCACCAAACAGAAAATCTCATGCCCAGCCGCTTGTAAAACTGGTAAAAGCCTAGTTCCTATATACCCATTTGCCCCTGTTAGAAGAATCTTCATACTCACTTAACGCAATTTATGCAGAACAGTTTTTTAAAGAATAATATCAGCTTTATAAAAGGTTTTGGGCGTTCCCCGAAAAAGGGCCGGGCTATTTGTTTCAATCTTTTTGTGAAAAACAAAAAGGATTTCCACTTCTATCCCTAACGCAGAAATTAGGGTTTAAAAGTTGCCTAAATTATTTCTTGATTTACTTTTTCTTTAATGATTTTGAGCCCCCAATATTATATCGCAATAAAAAAGCCTGTTGATTATCCGTAACGCCGTCAAGAAAATGATAGCTAAAAACAAATTTGCCCTCCAAGTTTTTAAAACGAATGGGTGTCCAACCTAAATCTACCCGGTTATAAGTTTTTGAGGTGTAAAAAGGATCGCCATAAATAATATGATGCCCCTCGCCTGCATAAAAAGTATTTTGAATACTAAATTTTTTATAACCCGCATAAATATTAGAAATAAATCCTGTTGGCGTGTTAAATGAGGAAGAAATAGCTCTGGTACGTTCAATAGAAACCATTGCCCCGGCAGAGATGGTGAGCGAATCTAACATCCCTTTTTTTGATAAATCTAAGCCAATTTCTATTTGTGCACCGCCATTATCTTGCAAAAAATCTCCCGGAATTGGAATGGCCGCCCCAGCGTTGTGAAAAAGATAGGCGTAGTGAGAGATAAAAAATACGCTCGGTTTATACCTGCCAGATAAACCAAAAAGGAAGGTTTCTTTATCATTATTAGTTTGTCTACTGGTCCAATCTATCCAAATGGTCTCTTTAAATTTGGCTGTCTCATATTTAGCCAACATTCCTTCTACATTTGGTCGGTAATAGTTTAAGGTGTCTTTTAATAACCCTCTCGGGTAATCATTAAGTAGGTTTAACCTCGGAAAAGAGCCAATGTAAAAGCTAAAATTATTTCTTTCATGTTGGTAATACACAACAGGATCAACCTTATCGAAAAAGTTATTTTTTTGAGAGCCAAATTCATATAAAGCGTTAAAACCGACTCTAATTCTATTAAAACTATCTAATTTTAAGCCAATTTCTGGCGAGATTCTGTTCCCAAAAATAGTTTGAGAAACTCTTTTAGAGTTGGCATATTCTCGGTTATCCATAAAACCAAAAAGATGCAGATTACCCTCTACTACCTGTGCTTTAATAGCGGTATTTGTTAAAATTAAAAGGGTAACTATTCCGAAACTAATTTTTTTTAGGCTCATGTTTATTTTACTTTCATATTGATCATTTTGCTGTTGCGTGTACCAACAAAAGGTTCAGTTTTTATGGATATAAATAGTTTATAATCTCCAGTTTGTGCTGGAGCTTTTATTTTTAATTTAACATTTATGCTTTTTTTAGCTTCAATGTTTAAATTGTTTAATTTTGTTAGTAGAGGCTCTTTTTGTATAATATTGCCGTTTTTTAGATAGCCATATTGAAAGCTACAAGCCCATTTTTGATTTTCTGACGCTAAATTAATTGCCTTAGGGTATGGATTTACAAGATTAAAAGTGACTTCAATTTCTTCATTAGCTTTCCATTCTTCAGGGAAATTGATAGGATCAAAATTAATTTTAGGATAAAATCTTACGCTATCTATCCAGGTGATATGATAAGGACCTTTTATAGTTTCTATGGTTTTTTGGTTGGGCAAAGTAGCCGCTCCAACTTGCAGCAGCAAAACTTTTTTATTTTGCAGGCTGTTTTCTAAAGGCCATAAATCATATTGAGTCTGCCTGTAATTAATAGAATTATAAGCTACGCCATTTAAAGATTGAGTATAAAAATTATAAAAAGATGGTTCTTGAAACCCATCTTCAAAAATCACCGAATAACCTTTAGCTTCGGCTTTAATCTCTTGTGCCCAAGTTTCATAATTTTGAAAAGAAGCCACAAACTTGATCTTATTTAAGGCAGGAATATAGCCCATCACAACAAATCTAGCTATTAAAATTAAAAAGATATTGACAGCAAACAGCCACCTAAACTTTCTAAAAGCAGCTAAGTTTTGAACAGCATAAACATAGCCTAAAATAAATAAAGCAATAAACTCTATTAAAGGCCATTGAGCTTGCACTCTACCTTTAAAAGTGCTAATAAAAAAGAATGCAAATACGCCATAGACCACAAATTTTAAGGCCCTTAAAAAAAGGTCTTCTTGCGTTTTAAGTTTATAACCGTAGTAGAAAAACAACCAACCCACCAATGGGCCCATCATTAACAATTGATCTATAAAATACTGACTGCTATAAACAAATTTATATGCCTTTGCAGATCTATCAATTAAATGATAAAAAAGCGATGGGAAACCATTTAAATATTGCCAATAAAGATGCGGAAGGCATAATACTATCCCTAAAATAATGGTGACATAGAAAGATTTTCTGGTAAATAGTTTAAGGTTTGAAAGCAGTACAAACAATATTAGCAATATGCCATGGTATTTACTTAGCATTAAACCTGCACAAATAATCCCCAAAGCTAATGCCCATTTTATTTTATCTTCCTTGAGATATATTTGATAAACATATAAAAACAGTACGCTAAAGAAAAACAAAGGGACATCTGGCGTAGTGATAAAGCTATACACATGAAATAACAGCACAGAACTCACCGTAATAATGAATAACT
The DNA here is from genome assembly GCA_044373805.1 of Pelobium sp. Lineage (GTDB taxonomy): Bacteria > Bacteroidota > Bacteroidia > Sphingobacteriales > Sphingobacteriaceae > Pseudopedobacter. Next base: position 17,137 of record JBILPO010000001.1, on the reverse strand, counting down.
GAATATGTACACCGTATTTTTTTACAATGAGCCAAAGCAGGTATAACGAAAGTGTATTACTTAAAACGGTAAAAAGTCTTAATCCTAAAGGGTTGTTTAATAAAGAATATCCTGCTTTTATAAAGAGAGCCACCATAGGTGGATGGTCAAAATAACCCCAGTCTAAAAACTGAGCATAAACCCAATAATAGGCTTCATCTGGATGTAAACCAGTAAGATGAGCTTGCAATAAATTAAGTAACAGGCTAAGGCCTAAAAAAAATATGAGTAGGTTTTTTGATTTAGATTGCTTAAAATTTTGACTTAAAAATTCACTCATTATCCTGCGAAAGTATAAATATAATTAGCAAAAAAGTTCCAAATAGAAACCGCTGCAATTGCAAATACTTTTGAAAGATAAAAATTGATTTTTAATTTATCATTTAATATATAAATGATCAGATTGTTGAACAGTAAACCAATAAGCGCAATACCAAAGAATTTCCCAAATTGCTCAAATGCTTTTGGATCTTGGCTTTGAAAAGTCCAATATCTGTTTAATAAATAATTACTGATGGTGGCTAATAAAAATCCGGAGGAGTTAGCGATGTATTTATGAATTTTTAGCTTTTCTTTAAGAAGATAGGTAGTGCCAAAATCAACAAAAATGCCAGAAAAGCCCACCAACCCAAATCGGAGGAATTTGAAAACGAATTCTTTACTTAAGGTAATCGCTAACAGCATCTAAAAAGAGATATTATAAGAAAACCTCTGTTTTAGCAGAGGTTTTCTTTATTTATATTTTGAAATTAAACGCCCAACAACAATCTAGATGGATCTTCTAAAAGTTGTTTTACTCTCACCAAAAACCCTACAGATTCTCTTCCATCTATAATTCTATGATCATAAGATAAAGCAACATACATAATTGGTCTAATCACTACTTGTCCGTTTTCTGCAACGGGTCTTTCTACAATATTGTGCATTCCTAAAATTGCAGATTGTGGCGCATTGATGATAGGAGTAGATAACATAGAACCAAACACACCTCCATTGGTAATGGTAAATGTTCCGCCGGTCATTTCTTCTAAAGTCAACTTGTTATCACGAGCTTTTACTGCCAAAGCAACTACTGCTTTTTCAATCCCAGCTAATGAAAGCGTATCTGCATTTCTAATCACAGGGACAACTAATCCTTTTGGTGCAGAAACAGCGATAGAAATATCAGCAAAATTACTGTAAACAATTTCTTCTCCATCAATTTTTGCTCCTACAGATGGGAAATCTTTTAATGCTTCTGTAACTGCTTTGGTAAAGAAAGACATAAAGCCTAGGCCAACACCATGTTTTTCTTTAAACTGATCTTTATATTTTTTACGCAACTCCATTACTGGAGCCATATTAACCTCATTAAAAGTGGTCAACATTGCTGTTTCGTTTTTGACAGCTACTAGACGCCTTGCAATGGTTTTTCTTAGAGAGCTCATTTTCTCTCTACGCTCTGTTCTTTCTCCTGAAATTGCTGTATTAGGGGCTTCAGTAACTTTAGCTGGAGCACTTTCTGTTTTGGCAGGAGTTGCTTGTGCTTTCATCGCGTCGTCTTTAGTAATTCTGCCATCTATTCCAGTACCATTTACTTGCTTAGCATCAATACCTTTTTCAGCTAAAATTTTAGCCGCTGCTGGTGATGGAGTTTTATCAGCGTAAGAAACACTCAAATTATCTGTGGCAACTGCTGCAGATTTGGGTTCTTCTGTTTTTGCTGATGATACAGCGCCTGCACCAACGGTGATGGTCGCTACTAATGCCCCAATTTCTAAAGTATCACCTTCTTTAGCTACAGTAGTTAAAATACCAGCGATTTCTGCAGGTAATTCAAAAGTAGCTTTGTCTGATTCTAATTCAGCAATTACCTCATCCATAGCAACGCTATCTCCGTTTTGTTTTAACCATTTGGTTAAAGTGACTTCGGTAATAGATTCGCCAACTGCAGGTACTTTAATCTCTTTTATTGCTGTAGCTTCTGAAGTTTGAGGCGCAGCAGCTTCTTGTACTGGGGAAGCAGCAGCCGCTTTTTCTTCTTTTACAACAACGGCATTGCCGCCATCTTCAATTTTACAAACAAGAGCGCCTATTGCTAAAGTATCGCCTTCTTTGGCTATCGTTTTTAAAGTTCCAGCGCTTTCTGCGGTAAGCTCAAATGTAGCCTTGTCTGATTCTAATTCGGCAATTACTTCGTCCATAGCAACTTGGTCGCCATCATTTTTAATCCATTTAGAGAGGATTACTTCGGTAATAGATTCGCCTACTGCAGGCACTTTAACTTCTAAGCTCATGAATATTGCTTTATTTTTAACCTTAATCGAATTTTTTAGCCTTAGCAGTTGTTTCTGTAATCAACTCTTTGGCATCTTTCACATTTTTAATCTCGAAAGCTTTAGCAACAATAGCAGTTTGTTCTGCAATGTGTTGTTTAGCAAAACCTGTTGCTGGGCTACTGCTTGCTTTTCTTGCTATTACATCAAAATCAAATTTTGACTTTCTAAATGTTCTAGCAATAAATGGCCAGGCTCCCATATTTTCTGGTTCTTCTTGTACCCAAATAAACTCAGCTTTCTTATATTTATCTCTAATTTTTTCTAATTGCTCATAAGGAGTAGGATACATTTGCTCTAATCTTACGATTGCAACGTCATCTCTAATTCCTTGCTCTTGAGCCTCTAATAAATCGTAATAAATTTTACCAGTACATAAAAGTACTCTTTTTACTTTTGTAGCTTTAATGTTTGGGTCATCTATTACTTCTTGAAATTTATTTTTTGTGAAATCTGCTAATGGCGAAACGCATTTAGGAGATCTTAATAAGCTTTTTGGAGTAAATACAATGAGTGGTTTACGAATGCCTCTAGTTAATTGGCGACGTAAAACATGGAAAAATTGCGCTGGAGTAGTACAGTTAACTACTTGCATATTGTATTCTGCGCAAAGTTCTAAGAAACGTTCTACTCTGGCTGATGAATGTTCTGGCCCCTGTCCTTCATAACCATGTGGTAATAACATAATCAAGCCATTTCCTCTTTGCCATTTAGTCTCTGCAGCAGAAATGTATTGATCAATTACAATTTGCGCTCCGTTAAAGAAATCGCCGAACTGTGCTTCCCAAATTGTTAAAGCATGAGGGTTAGCCATGGCATAACCATATTCGAAACCTAAAACGCCATATTCGGATAGGTGAGAATTATAAATCTCAAAAGGGGCTTGCCCTTTAGTAACATTTTCTAATGGGATATATTCTTCTTCAGAGTCCTCTACTTTTACCACTGCATGGCGATGAGAAAATGTTCCTCTTTCCACATCCTGACCGCTAATTCTTACTCTTTTTCCCTCGTTTACAATACTTGCATAAGCCATCAACTCGCCCATTGCCCAATCAAAAACTTTGGTTTCTTGTACCATTTTTAATCGTTCTTTAAATAAACGATCTATTTTAGTTAAGAAAACTTTGTCTTTTGGTAATGTAGCAATGCTGGTGCCTAGCTGTAAAAGGGTTTTTTCATCTACAGAGGTGTCTGGAGAATATTCAAAATCTGAGGGTTTAGAGAAACCAATTTCTGTCCATGCGCCAGAGAATGTTGGGTTTGATGGAGCCCCTTTATCCTCCTTAGATTCATTTAATCTTTCTTGTAAAAGACCTTTGAATTCTTTCTCCATTTGTTTTGCCAGATTTACATCTACAGCACCTGAGGACAATAATTTTTCTACATAAATCTCTCTCGGATTTGGATGTTTTTCGATGGTTTTATATAGTAAAGGCTGCGTGAAACGAGGTTCATCAGATTCATTGTGTCCGTATCTTCTGTAGCAAAGGATATCTATAAACACATCATTATGGAAACGTTGACGGTATTCCATCGCCATATTAATAGCATAAACTAACGCTTCTACATCATCTCCATTAACATGGAAAACAGGAGAAAGCGTAACTTTTGCAATATCTGTACAATAAGTTGATGAACGGGCATCTTTATAATTGGTAGTAAAACCAATTTGATTGTTGATGACCAAATGGATGGTTCCACCGGTTTTATATCCATCTAATTTAGCCATTTGCAATACTTCATATACTATGCCTTGGCCAGCAACGGAAGCATCTCCATGAAGCAAAATTGGAGCAATTTTTTTGTAATCACCACCGTATTTCATGTCCATTTTAGAACGTGTAATTCCCTCTACTACTGCATCAACAGTTTCTAAGTGTGATGGGTTTGGACATAAACTTAGGTGTACTTTTTGGTTTGATGAAGTTTCTACATCAGTTGAAAAACCTAAATGATATTTTACATCTCCACCAAAAGGCAAGTCTTTATTGTATTTTCCTTCAAATTCAGAGAAAATATCTTTATATGTTTTACCCATAATATTGGCTAACACGTTTAGCCTTCCACGATGAGCCATTCCTAAAACAAATTCCTGTATTCCTAATTCAGCACCTTTTTCTATAACAGAATCTAAGGCTGGAATTAAAGACTCGGCTCCTTCTAAAGAGAATCTTTTTTGACCTAAAAACTTAGTGCCTAAAAAGTTTTCAAAAGCTACAGCCTGATTTAATTTTAATAGAATTCTTTTCTTTTTCTCTACATCAAAATTAGGCGTATTTCTACATGATTCCATGCGTTCTTCAAACCATTTAAGTTTGAGCGGATTTCTCATGTACCTATATTCTACCCCAATAGATTGAGAATAAGTATCTTCTAATAGTTGGTAAATATCACGTAATGTAGCGGGACCTAAGCCTACTTCTATACCTGCATTAAAAATGGTGTCTAAGTCGTCTTTAGAAAAACCAAAGGTTTCTAATTCTTTCCCCGGGAAGTATTTTCTTCTTTCTCTAACCGGATTGGTTTTAGTGAAAAGATGACCTCTTTGACGATAGCCATTGATCATGTTAAGGACATTAATTTCCTTTAAAACATGCTCTGGAGCATTTGCTCCTTCACTAGTTGGAATGTTTTTGCTTTCAGACTGTTGTCCGAAATTAAAACCCTCGAAAAATTTTTGCCATCCAAAATCCACCGACTGTGGATCTGATAAGTAAGACTGATATAAGGAATCTATATAAGCCGAATCTGCATTGCTGAGATAAGATAAACTATCCATCAAAAAACTAAATCTTTATTGAGCTGCAAAAGTAAAAAAATAGGATTGTAAACCACTAAAATTAATGGATTAAATAAATTTTTTATTACAATGTAAGTATGATTAAGATGCTATAGACATTGCTAATTTCTCAGTAATTTGGGTGAATTCTCCAATATTCTTAATTAATATCAGATTTTCTTGCGGGTAGATATTGTTGTATGAAACTTGATTTCCAGCTAAAATAAGTGGAGTATTACCTAAATTTTCTCTCAACTTCTGCACGGTTTCATCTATATTATTATCTGAATTTGATATGGTAAGAACTGAAAATGCAAAGTCCGGCTCATAGTAAGTATTTACTTCTGATATACTTTCAAAAGGTAAGTTTTGACCTAGGTATAGTGTTTGATGTCCATTTGCCTTCAATAGGTATTGTGCAAATAGTAAACCTACTTCGTGTGTTTCATTAGGAGGTAAGAAAAGCAGGTATTTTTTACCACAATGTTTTGTTTGTTTCTTGTGTAAATAAGTTTGTTGTATTAATTTTTGCTCTATTTTATGAGTAGCAAAATGCTCATGTGCGGGGTTTATGCTACCAACTTGCCACATAAAACCTACTTTTCTTAAGAATGGAAAAATAATGTCTGCCATGGAGGTTTCTACTCCCATATCATTAATACAACCGTCTAAAATTTCGTCAAATTCATCGTCATCCATCTTAAGCATGGCATTAGATAGCATTTGTACCTGAACATTTACATTATAATGGTCTTCTTTTAAACGTTTAACTAAATTGTTTATCTCATCAATATCCATTTTGGATATTTTACTGATTTTATATCCGTTCTCGTTTAATGTGGCAATATTTAGAAACAAGCATAAATCGGCATCATCATAATATCTAATGTTGGTCTCCGTTCGTTTGGTTGTGAAAAAGTCATAGCGCTGTTCCCAAACCCTAATAGTGTGAGCTTTTATTCCTGTTAAGTTTTCTATATCACTGATGGAAAATTTTTTCACTACTTTTTTCAATTGTCCTTCTTCGTTAGAGCGTTTCATTTATATCATTGTAACAAAAATATTGATGGTTTGTTTATGAAAATAAAATTAAACTTATAACGTATTAATTTCTTGAAGATAAACAGATGCTTGTTGTTTTATTTTTTCAATTTCTATAGGCTCCATTTTTTCTAAAATCCTGTACATCATGCTTACACGCTGGTTTTTCTTTAGTTCTTTTTCATGGCTTAAATAAAAATTCCAGTATAAACTATTTAATGGGCAGGCTTTGTTTCCGTAACGTTTATCTTTATCATAAACACAACCTTTACAATAATTACTCATTTTATTGATGTAATTGGCCGAAGCAACATACGGTTTAGAGCCTACAATTCCGCCATCTGCAAATTGGCTCATCCCTCTGGTGTTGGTAATTTGAACCCATTCTGCAGCATCAGCATAAACCCCCAAATACCATTGGTCTACCTCGTCTGGGTGGCAACCAGCCAGTAAAGTGAAATTCCCAATAACCATTAATCTTTGAATGTGATGCGCATATGCGTTGTCTAAAGAGTTATTGACGCACTGTTTTAAGCAATTCATTTTAACCTGACCATCCCAAAACCAAGTTGGCAAAGCATTTTTGTTTTCTAAAAAGTTTTGTTGTGCAAATTGTGGCATTTCGGCCCAATAGATACCTCTCATGTATTCTCGCCAGCCTATTACTTGCCTTACAAAACCTTCTACTTGTGCCATGTCTATGGTTTCTTGGTTTAATTTCCAAGTGGCTATAACCTGATTAATGACCTCTTGCGGAGAAATTATTTTAAGGTTGAGCGTAAAAGAAAGACAGGAGTGAAAAAGGGTGTGATGTTCTTTTAACATGGCATCTTCATACTTGCCAAATGCAGGGAGCAATTCATCACAGAAATATTCTAAAAGTGTTAAAGCGTCTTCTCTACAAATTGGGTAAGAAAATTCTTTTGGATTGATTTTTCCAATAGAAGGAACTTCCATTTGTTTAAGCATTTTAACCAGATCTGTTACGTCTCTTTTAAAAGTGAGCGGCTTTTTTAGTGGAGTTTTGCCGTCATATTTTTTTCTGTTTTCATGATCAAAATTCCATTGCCCGCCTAAGGGGTCTAAATTATTGTCAACCAAAATATGATGTTTTTTACGCATATAGCGATAAAAATTCTCCATGAGGTATTGCTTTTTCCCTTTAAAGAATTCTTTTACTTCTTCTTTGGAAGTGTAAAAATGTTCTGTATCAAAAATTGCTGATGGGATGGAGATAGACTTGGCGTACGCTTTAAATTGTAGGTCTAAACGGTATTCATCAGGCATTTGATATTCAAATTTTTCTATACTTAATTTTTCAATGAGCCAGCTTAAATTTTGGTTAAAGTTTTGGTGATTTTCTTTAGCATCTAAATAATAATAAATAACCTGGTGACCCTCATCTTTTAATTCACTGGCAAACTGCCTCATGGCAGAAAAGAATCCTACTATTTTTTGAATATGGTGTTTTACATAATGCTGTTCTTGCATTACTTCCATTAAAACATAAGTTACTTCATTGTTTTTCTCTTTAAACCAAGAGTGCGAATGATTGAGTTGATCTCCAAGAATTAGTCTTAATATTTTTGCCATTGTTTGAGGCAACAACAGAAAGAGATGTTTAGTTTGGTTTCACAGAATTTTGATTTTGAATGTAAGGCATCTACTCTGCCCATTATTGGATAGTTGTTTGAAAAAAAATATCAAAAAAACATGTTTTTCATCCTACAGTCAAATGTTTTTTGGTCTTTGAGACAGGCTATTGGTACCCCTAAGGGGCATTTGCTTTTTTGCCATCTTTGTGTTGCCGTCATTTAACTCTGGTGGGGGAGAACTATCAAAGCTCAGGTTATTATTGAGATGGATGTATTTTCTTTTTTACTTCCGAAAAATTTACCCCGATGGCTTATAGTTAGAATCAAATTTTAGCTTAGAGTTGAGATAAATGTATTTCTTCCGGTTTTAAAGCGCTTAATTCTGGTAACCAAAGCTTCATATACTCTGCTTTTGGATCATAATCTTTGGCTTGTTTAGGAATGTTGAAATACCTGTTTTCTCTAGGATCATTACCTACACCGGCAATGTAAGCCCAATTGCCCCAATTGCTAGCAGGATTATAATCTATCAGTTTTTCTTCAAAATAAGCTGCGCCCCAAGTCCAGTTTACTTTTAAATCTTTTACTAGATAGGAAGCCACATTTTGACGGCCACGGTTGCTCATAAAACCACTAAGGTTGAGCTCTTTCATGTTGGCATCTATAAATGGTAAGCCAGTTTCTCCGTTCTTCCATTTTTCAAAAAGCGCTTCTTGGTTGGAGGCTACTTCTGGTTTTATACCTTTAAAGCCACCTTCTTTAAAAAAAGTACAGTTGTGTTTTTTAAACATAAACCTAAAATAATCTCGCCACAGCAATTCAAAAATTAGCCAATAGGTTGATTCATTGGCGCCTCTTTCTTTTTCATATTCTTTAATTGCCCAATAAATTTCTCGGGGAGAAAGGCAACCTGCTGTTAGCCAAGCTGATAATTTAGAGCTGTAATCACCGCCAATTAAACCGTTTCTGGTAAGTTTATATTTTTGTAAAAGGTTTGTGTCCCACAAATAATATTTTAATCTTCTTAATCCTTCGGTTTCTCCTCCTTTAAAATCAAGAACAGATCTTGAATCTTTTTGGGGAATTTCTATTCCTAAATCTTGTGCTGTAGGAATTAGTGATGCTTCTAAGTTTTGAGGAACAACAATTTTGTGAGGGGTAGCAATACTAGGTTTAATGATGCTTTCTCTTTCTACTTTTTTTCTAAAATTGGTAAAAACATCAGGGATATCTTTGATAGGAAAAGGAAGATCTTCTTTATGGTAGAGCGTATGCCCTATGAAGTGCTTCAAATTTATTTTTAATTTCCATAGTGCGTCTTCTGTTAATGAAGAGACTAGTGTTTCTTCTGAGGCTACTTCTCTATGATGATAAACTTCGTCTACATTGTATTTTTTACAAATTTGGGGGATAATTTCTTCTGGTTTACCTATTTTAATGAGTAAATCTCCGCCTATTTTTTGAAGGGAAGATTTTAAATCAGCTACACTTTCTAATAAAAATTGAGTTCTGAAGCCACCCGTTTTTTGAGTATGATAAACTGTTTGAATAAAATGACGAGGGTCAAAACAAAAAACAGGAACAATGATAGACGCTTTTTGAGAAGCTTCTAATAATATTTCATTGTCGTGAATTCTTAAATCATTTCTAAACCAAACAAGTATAGTTTTTTCACTCATGTTGTGCCTATTTTCTCTTAAAATTTCATTAATGCAATATTGCTTATTATTTAATGCTCTGGCAACGGGCGGAGCAATATTTTACTTCCGGCCAACATTTTTCCCATTTCTTACGCCAAGAAAATGATTTATTGCAAACTACGCATACCTTTTGAGGTAAATTAGCTTTGGCTATGTTTTGTCCTTTTTTGTTTTGCATTGTTTTGAGTTAAAGCACTGAGCATTAGGGATAGGAATGATATCCTTTTTTTTTGCTTTGGTAAATAGGGGGGAATAAAAAAAAGATATAGTGTATAGCTCGCCCGAATGCCCAAATTCTTTTCTAAATATGTTAAACAATATGATGGGATAGATGTTTTGAAAACAATGAAAACTGTGCTAAAAGAACTTACAGATAAAGACATAGACCGGATTATTGAAATGGCTTGGGAAGATAGAACTCCATTTGAGGCTATTGAACTGCAATTTCAGTTAAATGAGCAAGCGGTAATTAAATTGATGCGTAGAGAATTGAAACCGTCTAGTTGGCGTTTATGGAGAGAAAGAGCGCACCAAATTTCGCATAAGCACTTAAAAAAGAGAAGTAGTGAAATTGATCGTTTTAAATGCACTTTGCAACGTCAAATCTCTTTCAATAAAATATCTAAGCGTTAGTGATTGCAAATTTATGTTTTGTTTATCTTTTTTTAAAAAGTGTTAAACAAAATAGTTTTTTTGAGGTTTAAGGTTTAATTAAAGATGAAAAATAAAGTCGCAGTATTTAGAAAAGAGCATTTTAATGCCGCTCACCGTTTGAACAATTCAAATTGGAGTGACGAAAAAAATGCCGAAATATTTGGAAAATGTAATAATCCAAACTACCATGGTCATAATTATGATTTGACTGTAAAAGTAGTTGGTTACCCAAATGAAGAAACCGGTTATGTGATAGACACCAAGGTATTATCTAAAATAATTAAAGAGAAAGTGATTGACAGATTTGATCACAAAAACTTAAATCTTGATGTGATTGAATTTAAGGAGTTAAACCCTTCGGCAGAAAATATTGCAATGGTAATTTACAATTTATTAAAAAAAGAGATCGATCCTGAACTGGATTTGAAAGTAATTTTATTTGAAACTGAACGAAACTATGTTGAATACCCAGCTTAACACTTATCCGGCAGAGGATATTTTAATTGACGCTATTGGCGATGAACATGTTGGAACCTCTTACGATACTCCGTTAAGAGATGACGCTTTCCTTTTAGACGATGCTACTAAAATTGAAATGATTGAAAAACATTTCAAAAGTATTATGGAAATAATGGGCTTAGATCTTAAGGATGATAGCCTAAAGGGCACACCTAACAGGGTTGCTAAAATGTACATCAAAGAAATTTTTAGTGGTTTAGACCCGGCTAATAAACCTGATGCCAAATTATTTGATAACAAATATAAGTATAACCAAATGTTGGTTGAAAAAAATATTACCCTTTACAGCAGTTGCGAACATCATTTTGTGCCTATTATAGGGAAAGCACATGTGGCTTACATTAGCAGCGGTAAGGTAATTGGTTTATCTAAATTGAATAGAATTGTTCAGTATTTTGCGCAGCGTCCGCAAGTGCAAGAGCGTTTAAATATTCAGATTGCTAATGAACTGAAAAGGGTTTTAGAGACAGAAGATGTTGCTGTAGTGATTGATGCTCATCATTTATGCGTTTCTTCTAGAGGGATAAAAGACACTCAAAGTTCTACCGTTACTGCTGAATATGGTGGTCAGTTTTTAGATATGGATGTTAGAAATGAATTTTTAAAATACATTAACTAATGATGAATTATTTAGTAGTTGGAGGAAGCTCTGGAATTGGTTTAGCATTGGTAAAAAAACTTGTTGCAGAAGGGCATCAAGTTTTTTCTGCATCTAGACATGAAGGCGATTTGCCTAACGGAGTAACTTACATACCATTAGATGTATTGGGAGATGTAAGCACCTTAAAAGATACTTTACCTGATGTTTTAGATGGATTAGCTTATTGCCCTGGCACCATCAATTTGAAACCCTTTGCTAGATTAACGGAAGAAGACTTTTTGTTAGATTATAAAGTAAATGTAATTGGGGCGGTAAAAATAATTCAGTTGGCTATTAATAAAATGAAAGCATCTGGAAATGCATCTATAGTTTTATTTAGTACGGTAGCCGCAAAAACAGGAATGGGTTTTCATGCAAGTATTGCAGCTTCAAAAGGCGGTATTGAAGGTTTAACCGTTTCTTTAGCAGCAGAGTTTGCCTTGGCCAAAGTGAGAGTAAATGCTATTGCCCCTTCTTTAACAGAAACACCTTTAGCTCAAAATTTAATTTCTACGCCTGAGAGAAAAGAAGCTTCAAACAAAAGACATCCTTTAGGTAGAATAGGTACAGCAGAGGAATTAGCCGAAGCTGCGTTCTTCTTGCTTTCGCCAAAAAGTTCATGGATGACTGGGCAAATTTTAAACATTGATGGAGGTATGTCTTCAGTTAGAACTTTCTAAATGAAAAAATTTAACTCCGCCGATATTGCAGGAATGGAAAGCAGATTCCGAACAACTTTTATAAACAGTATATCTGGCTTTAAAAGTTTGCAAATGGTTGGAACTATGAATGAAAAAGGGGAAACTAATTTGGCCATTTTTAGTTCTATTTTTCATGTAGGGGCAAATCCTCCTTTCCTTGGTATGGTAGTAAGGCCAGATGGAAACGAACATGAAACTTTTCATAATATTTTACAAACAAAAAATTATACCTTAAATAATGTTTTAGAAAGTAATTTTATAACGGCTCACCAAACCAGTGCTAGGTATTTGGCAGGGCAATCTGAGTTTGAAGCATGTGGTTTTACTGAAGAATATATTAAGGACTTCTCTGCACCTTTTGTAAAAGAAGCTAATGTTAAAATAGGCTTAGAATTTAAAGAATTCTTACCTTTTTTATTAAACCGCACCAAAATTATAATTGGAGAAGTAAAATATATTTTAATTGATGAAGAAATAGTTGAGCCGGATGGTTTTGTAGATTTATGCAAAGCAAATTCAGTGACTGCTGCAGGTTTGGATGCTTATTATACCACCAATCCTTTAGGGCGATTAACTTATGCTAAAACTGGAAAACAACCCCAGTTTTTGAACGTTAATAATGATAAATAATAATAGAATGGCAACTAAAGAAAAAATTCAAAACGCTTATATAGATTATATCCTTACAGAGGGGAAACAACCCATATCTGTGTTTTCTTTTGCTAAGAAAAACAAAATGGCTGAGGAGGAATTTTACAAATACTACGGTTCTTTTGATGCTATTGAGGCTGATGTTTGGACAGAGTTTTTTGTTAAAACAATTGCTGAAGTTAAAGAACAAGAAGTTTGGCAGCAATATTCTTCAAGAGAAAAAGCACTTTCTTTTTATTACAGTTTTTTTGAATTGCTAAAGAGTAGAAGAAGCTTTGTAAGCCATAGCGTAAGTCAATTTAAGAAAGGAATGCGTACCCCAGTTCAGTTGAAAGAGGGTAAATTAGCTTTTGAAGAATTTGGAATAGCAATTATACAAGAAGGTTTAGAAACCGGAGAATTGGCTGATAGAAAATTTATTAGCGATAGATATAAAGACGCTTTGTGGGCTCAAGTTGCTTTTCTTCTTAACTTTTGGATAAAAGATTACTCTGCAGGTTTTGAAAAAACAGACGAAGCCATAGAAAAAGGAGTAAACGTTACTTTCGATCTTTTCCAAAGAACACCCATAGACAATCTATTTGATTACGGAAAGTTTTTAGCTCAAAATTCGGGTTTTAAAATGCCTTTTTAATCGAGTACCAAGATGTAAGTATCAAGTATCTAGACTTGAAACTTTCAACTTTTAACTTTCAACTTTTCACTTTTAAACATGAAAGAGCAAAATAGTATTCCGGCCAGTAAAGTTGCCCGTTCTGCAAAATTTGTAGGAACAGGTTTCAAAATTGGAGGAAATTATATCAAGCATTATTCTAAAAAATTATTTAATTCAGAACTCACCAGAGATGAGCTAAATGAAGATAATGCAGCTGATATTTACAACTCTTTAAGTCAGCTTAAAGGCAGCGCTTTAAAAGTTGCCCAAATGTTGAGTATGGATAAAAATATTCTTCCAAAAGCTTATTCCGAGAAATTTTCTTTATCGCAATATAGTGCTCCTCCTTTAAGTGGGCCACTCATTATGCAAACTTTTAAAAAGAACTTTGGTAAAACACCAGATAAAATTTTTGATAAGTTTGATCTTAAATCAACCAATGCCGCCTCTATTGGTCAGGTACACAGAGCCGAATTGGATGGCAGAAAACTGGCGGTAAAAATTCAGTATCCAGGTGTTGGAAACTCTATTACCTCTGATTTAAAACTTATTAAGCCTTTTGCCTTCAGGTTATTAGGCATGAGCGAAAAAGAGCTTGATATTTACATGAGAGAGGTAGAAGAACGTTTGGTAGAAGAAACAGACTATGAGTTAGAGGTTAAAAACTCTTTAGAATTTTCTAAGGCTTGCGCCGATATTCCTAATATCGTTTTCCCTACTTATTTTGAAGATCTATCTGGTCCTAAAATACTTACCATGAGCTGGCTAGAAGGACAGCATTTAAAAGAATTTTTATTGACCAATCCTTCGCAAGAATTAAGAAATAGCATCGGACAAGCATTGTGGGATTTTTACAATTTTCAACAACATGAGTTAAGAGCGGTACATGCCGACCCACACCCAGGAAACTTTTTAATTACACCCGAAGGAAAACTAGGAGTTATTGATTTTGGCTGTATTAAAAAAATCCCTGATGATTTTTATTATCCCTTCTTCTCCACCACATCACCAGATTTGTTAAATAACAAAGAAGAAACCATTAAAGCTTTTAGGGCTTTAGAAATGATACTGCCTAAGGATGATGAAAAGCAAATAGAGTTTTATTATCAAAATTATAAGCAAATGATTTCATTATTTGCAGAACCTTACATGACTGGAGAATTTGATTTTAGTCAGACTGCATTTTTTGAGTCTTTATATAGTTTTGGAGAGAAAATTGCTAAAATGCCAGAGTTTAAGCAAGCTCGTGGGGTAAAGCACTTTATTTATATAAACCGCACTAATTTTGGTTTATACAATATATTACATGAGTTGGGGGCAAAAGTAAAAACAGATACTTATAAACCTCATGTGAAGGCCGAGTTTTAGTTTTCTAAATATTAAACTTAATATTAAATCGAATTAATCTCTATTTAAAATATTTTTTATAAAAAAGATCAAAAGCTTAATTTTTTTTTTCAAAATAGGTTTATTTTCTTTTCATGTTTCGGGTTAAATATTGCCATTTCGGTAATCTTTCCATTTATTTAAAAACATAAATAGCTGATGACGAGCTTATGTTAAAGCTTAGCGTTTTAAAATTTGTTCATTTTATTGTGAAAATGGAAATTTTTACATTTAAATGATGAATTCAAAATAATCAAAAAGCATTGTAGTTGTATTTTTCGTAAAAGTAAAAAAAAACAAAATTTTAAAACTTTGGTCATTTTTTTTTGTTTAACTTACATTACCAAATCTTAAAAATAAACTTTAAACAAAAATCAAACTTTATGAGCTTACCAACATTAAATTTTTTGACAGCCCCAATGGGGGATTCAGCAGCATTAGACCGTATCATCAATGGTGATCCAATAGCAATAACCTTTTTTATAGGTTACATGGCTATGTTAGCATCTTCAGTATTTTTCTTTTTTGAAAGAAGTTCTGTAGATCCTAAGTGGAAAATTTCTCTTTTAGTATCAGCATTAATTACAGGTATTGCTGCTGTACATTATTATTACATGAGAGATTTCTATTTAGCAACAGGTGATAGCCCAACAGCTTTTCGTTATGTTGATTGGACATTAACTGTTCCTTTGATGTGTGTTGAGTTTTACTTATTAACTAAGCCATTTGGAGCAAAAGGTGCAACTTTATTTAAATTGATCTTAGGTTCTGCAGCCATGTTAATTTTTGGTTTTATTGGTGAAACATCAGGTGTAGAAAATAACGTAATGTGGGGAATACTTTCAACTTTAGGTTACTTATATATCGTTTATGAAGTGTTTGCTGGTGACGTAGCTAAATTGACTAAGCAGTCTAACAGTCCTGCTTTAGGAAGAGCAATGTTCTTGTTAAAAATCTTCATAACCTTAGGATGGTCAATTTATCCAATTGGTTACATGGTATTACCAGGTAATTTATTAGCAGGCGCATTTGATGTAAGTTCAATCGACTTATTTTACAACTTAGCTGATGCTATTAACAAAATCGGATTCGGTTTAGTAATTTACTCTGTAGCTATAGCAGAAACTGCTAAATCTAAAGCTGCACATGCATAATATTTCGTATACTGTTTAGCAAAAGCTTAAAGTATTTAAACGAAATTATAAAAATCAAAGTCAAAGTATAGCTTAACAACTATACTTTGACTTTGTTGTTTTTAGACTTCCAACTTCTAAATTTTTAATGCAAAACAAATCCTTAGATTTTTATAACTATACCATTATTGGCGCAGGTGCATCTGGCTTATTGTTAGCGTTTTCATTGTATAAACGTGGTTTATTAAAAAACAACGCATTAATTATTGTGGAAGAAGACTCCCAAAAAACCAACGACAGGACTTGGTGCTATTGGGAAAAAGAAGAATTAACCCAAAAAGGGCTGGCGAATAAAACTTGGGTTTATTCTAGTAATTCAAGCAGCTCTTCAAAGAATACAAGCATTTCTCCTTACACTTATTTTCATATCAGAAGTCAGGATTTTTATCAAAAGATGAAAGCCGAATTGGAAAAATGTTTAAACATCACTTGGCTTTTTTCTTCTTTACAATCTTATGAAACCAATGAAGGTGTTACGGTTAAGACCATTAACGCTACATGGCAAACCCAAAAGTTGTTTCTTTCTGCTTTGCCTAATAAAGAAGAGGTTTTTTCATCAAATGCATTAAAAGCATATCTAAATAATTATAATAATCAGCCTATTTTATTGTGGCAATCTTTTGTGGGTTGGCGTATCAAAACAAATCAACCTGTTTTTGATCATACTAAAATGACCATGATGAATTTCAATATCCCTCAAAATGGACAAACACAATTTATGTACGAATTGCCTTTTTCTGAGACGGAAGCTTTAGTAGAGATGACCAGATTTGGCGAAAAGAAGTTAGCTGTAGCCGAAGCCGAGTCTATTTTAAAAAATTATGTTGATGCTAAAAATACCACTTACCAAATTGAAGAAGTAGAAATAGGCGCCATCCCCATGACTACCCATTTTGATAGCAAAAGAAAAGTATTACCACAAAATGAGTCGGTTATTTATTTAGGAACAATTGCAGGCGCTATAAAGCCAACCTCTGGTTATGGTTTTAAAAGAATGGCTAAATACGCTGATGATTTAGCTCTTGCGCTGAGTAAAAATTTACCGCTACCCACACATTTTAGGCCTTGGAGATTTAGATTGTATGATACTTTATTGTTGCAGATTTTAGCATCTGAAGGAGAAAGAGGAAAAGAAGTATTCGAAACTCTTTTTAAAACACAACCTAACCCAAAAATTTTAAAATTTTTAGACGAGGAAACTACTATTTGGGAAGAAATAAGCATTTTCTCCAAATTACCTATCTTTCTTTTTCTAAAGTCTTTAGG
>JBILPO010000078.1:0-7532 GCA_044373805.1 Pelobium sp. | reverse complement strand
TTGTTAGCAAAGGTTTTATCCAGCACAAAAAACTACAGAGATGCGATTGATGTATTAGAAAGCATCTCAAACAAATCTGAAGACGCACAAGAAGCGTATCAGAAAGTGACATATTTTAGAGCTTTAGAGTTTTATAACGAGCGAGCTTTTGAAAATGCTATTGGTGTATTTTTAAGATCAAACAATTTCCCTGTAGATGACGAAATTCATGCTTTAGC
The DNA here is from genome assembly GCA_044373805.1 of Pelobium sp. Lineage (GTDB taxonomy): Bacteria > Bacteroidota > Bacteroidia > Sphingobacteriales > Sphingobacteriaceae > Pseudopedobacter. Next base: position 7,314 of record JBILPO010000078.1, on the reverse strand, counting down.
AACATATTGGTGCGCAGAAGCCATGTATGAAGTAAAAAAATACGGAGAATCTGTTAACTTTTTTGAGGAGTTTTTAAGAATGCCTGCTGCTAAAAAGACTGATCTTTATAATTACGCTAATTATGCATTAGGTTATGCTGCCTTAGAAGGAGAAAACTACCCAAAGGCGGCAACTTATTTAGCCAAATTTTTAAACGGAAGTGAAAAAGACCCTAAAACAGTTTCTGATGCCACACTAAGATTAGCAGATGCCTATTTTGGAGCTAAAAATTATGGAAGTGCCCTTAGCTATTACAACAGAATTATTTCTCAAAACAGCAGTAGCGAAGATTACGCCTTATTTCAGAGAGGCGTGATACAGGGTTTAGAAAGTCAGCCCGAAGCAAAAATAGCTACCCTACAATCTTTATTAAGTCAATTCCCAAATTCTAATTACGCTGATGATGCCGGATTTGAAATTGCTTACACTTACTTTTTAATTGGACAAGGAGAGCGAGCTCAAACAGATTTAACCACCTTGATTCAAAAATACCCTAGAAGCTCTTATATTTCAAGAGCCTTAGTTACTATTGGTTTGGTTTATTATGATCAAAAAAATGACCAGGCAGCGTTAGAAACTTTCAAAAAAGTAATTAGTGATTATAAATCAACAGACGAAGCACAACAATCATTAAAACTAATTGAAAGAATTTATATAGACATGGGCAATGCAGCTGATTTTATCAATTATGCAAATACCACTTCTATTGGTAACTATTCTATTTCTGAGCAAGATAATATCATGTTTCAGGCTGCCAACACCCGTTATTTAAGAAATGATTGGGAAGGAACGGTAGAATCTGTAAATGCCTATTTCGATAAATTCCCAAAAGCCATTCAAGATAAACAAGCCAAATTTATTAGAGCCGAAAGTTATAAGAACTTAGAAAAATTTGCACCAGCTATTTTAGATTACGAATACATTTTAAATGACTGGACAAGCGAATATACCGAGAAAGCTTTAATTAGTATCTCTAAAATTTATATAGGCAATAAGCAATATAATGAGGCTATTGTTCACCTTAAAAAATTAGAAATTGCATCAGAATACAAGGCTAATTATACTTTCGCTATCAATAATTTAATGGTAGCTTATGCTGGAATTTTAGTAGCAGAGCAAACACTTAAATATGTAGATCTGGTAAAAAATTACGAAAAATCATCAGAAGAAGATAGAAATAAAGCGGGTTTATATGCCGGTAAAGCCTACCTATTAAATGGAGACACTACTACTGCTAAAAAAGAATTAGAAGGAGTAATTAAAGCCACTAAATCTGTTGCAGGAGCCGAAGCCTTATACAATTTGGCTGAAATTCAATATCAAACCAAAGACTTTAAAACCTCTCAAAAAACCTGCTTTAATTTAATCAATAACATGCCAAGTTATGATTATTGGGTAGCCAAAAGTTTTATTCTTTTGGCCGATAACTATACCGCCGTAAAAGACAATGTACAAGCCATAGCCACTTTAAAAAGTGTGTTAGACAATTATGAAGGTAAAGATGAAATTTTGGAAACAGCACAACAAAAACTAGATCAACTGAATAGCAAATAAGAACATGACCAAAAGATATAAAATAGCCTATACCATTTTCTTTGCCTGTTTTTTTGGTTTTAGCATTAACGTTAAAGCGCAAGATAAACCAGTTGTAAAAGCGGCCACAAAAGATACCACAAGAACTTCTGTTACCGAAGAAATTGAAGTAATACGTTCTTACAAACCTGTACTTGCTGATGCTGTTAAAATTAGACGCAGCCCAAATCTAAACGACACCAAAGCATTTAATCCTAAAGTGAGTTATGATTTGTTGGATAAAAGGTTAGAACTCAATAGCGGCATTAGAGAACTAGAAGCCCAAAAATTAATTTTAGCAAAACAAGCTGCAAATAAAAACAACTTCGCTAAAATTGGTTTAGGAAATTTAGGGACCACACTAGGCCAATTAAACCTAGCTACCGGCCAAGATGAAGCCCTACAAGCCGGCTTCAATTTCAATCACTTAGGCATGAAAGGGAGATTGACCTCACAAGACATTAGTAAACAAGAATTTAGTGGCTTTGGCCGAAGCATTGGAGATGCATTGGTGTTAGAAGGCAAACTAAGTTATAACAGAAGTAGCCTTTTCTTTTATGGAGTAGGCGATAACAATAACTTAATTGATATTTCTCCAGAGAAACAAAAATTTAACATTTTTGAAGGCGAAGGACTGGTTTATAATCGCTCTGATGCAGATGATGAAAGTAATTTAGATTTTGCCGGCAAAGTAAATGCGTCTTTATTTAATAATGCTTTTTCTGCTAAAGAATCTTCGGTGATTCTTTCGGGTGGTGTAAGCAAAAATTTAAGTAAGTTTCAGATTGGCGCTAATGGTTTGGTAGATTTTACCTCTAGTAAAGATGTGACTTACAGTTTAAATAATCACTTTTTTAAGGTGAATCCGTACATTAAAATCAATACAGAAATTTTAAGATTAACAGCCGGCATCAATTACGTGAATGAATTTGGCAGCAAACAAAGAATCCATTTCTTTCCAGCTGCAAGTTTAGATTTTATGCTGATCAAAAATTACCTCACCATTTTTGGAAATTTTGGTGGCGATGTAGCCAAAACAAGGCTCAAAGATTTAACCGGACTTAACCCTTATTTAAACGAAAATATAAATATCAAAAACACCATTACAAAGTTTGATGCAGCAGGTGGAATTAGAGGAACTTTTGCAGCCAACATCGGCTATAAAGCCATCGTATCTTATCAAACACTTAGTGATTTTTCTTACTTCGTAAATAATATAGATCAACCTCAAAAATTTGATGTGGCTTATTTTACCGGTAATACCAAAGTTTTAGGTTTTACAGGGGAAGTGATCATGAACTTTTCTGATGCTTTTAACTTAGATTCTAAATTAACTTTAAAACAATATGATAACAACACTGAGCAAAATGCTTGGTTGTATCCTGGTTTTGTATTGAACTCTACAGCTTCTTTTAAAATTGTAGATAAAGTGAAAGTAATAGGCGATTTACTTTTCCAGGGAGATTCTAAAGCTAAAATTTTAAGTTACGATACCAGTCCAACTCCACAAGTCATCACCACTATTAAAACAATTAAAGCTTTCGCCGATATTAGCATTGGCGCAGAATATCAATACAACAAACAAATTTCGGCATTTTTAAGAGTGAATAATTTCTTAGGAAACGAATATCAGAAATATCCTTACTACCCAAATTATGGTATAAATATTTTGGCAGGTGTGAGTTATGGATTTTAGTTGATAGATTTTTTGCAGTACTGCTATTAAAAAAAGTATTTTTACGCCTTTATGGATATATCACCTTATTTCGCAGAATTGATAAACGCTAAAGACCAAGTAATTGTACCTGGTTTAGGAAAGTTTTATCAAAAGCGATCAGCAGGATACTTTGATGAAGAGACAGAAACTTTTTATCCGCCTTGTACCAAAATAGACTTTACTACAGAATACCGTCATGATGATAAATTAGTTCAGTTAATCAGTCAAAGAAACAACACGTCATTAACGTCTGCTTATGCAATTTTAGACGAGTATGTAAAAGATCTCAAAGTAATTTTAAAAAGCCAAACAGTTCAAATTAATCAAATTGGCGAACTCACTTTAGATGATGAAAAATTAACTTTACAATCAGACACCAAATCAGAAAACAGTAAAGATTATTTTGGCTTGGCACCAATAGATGCAAAAGCCCTTAACCTATCAGATGCTGAAGCTAAAAATTATAGTCTTGCACAACAAGCTTTAAATTCAGCCATGCCCACTGAAGACGAAGCTCCTAAAAGTATCACATTAAAAATTGTTTTAGTTTTCATTATTTCGGTCATATTAGGAAGTTTAATTGCTGTTTATTATTTAAAACCTGGGTTTTACCAAAACTTGTATCAAAAATTAAAAACGGAAACTATTAACCAAAAACCTGCTACATTAAATCAAGTTCCAAGCCCTCAGGCAATTCAAAAAGCAGATTCGGTATATAATAACGCAGATATCGAAGCTAAATTAAAAGCAAAGGGTTTTGAAGTTGAGAAAGCAAAAGATTCAACTGCGGTTTCTGTAAATCAAAAGCAAATACCAAAGAAAAGTGATATTCGTTATGAAATCATTATTGGTTTATATTTAAAAAAGACAGAGGCTTTAAAAAGGGTTGCTCAACTAAAATCAAATGGAATTAACGCTTACATTGTAGAAGATGCTGATGGACCAATGATTAAAATTAGTGGCGCTACCTTATATAATGAGGCAGAAGCAAATCAAGAACTAAAAAGAATTAGAGAACAACTTAATCCCGAGGCCTTTATTAAGCCTATAAAACTTTTAAAATAAAAAATATGCTCTTACAAGACACCAGTGCTTTACAACCTTTAAAAGATACCGTAACCAACACCATTAATGCTTTACAAGCTACACAAGGAGAAGAATTAAGTCTTTTTGAATTACTCACAAAAGGGGGCTGGGTAATGATTCCATTAGCTGCTTTAGCATTATTAGGTCTGATTATTTTCTTCGAAAGATACATTACTATCAGAAAAGCATCTAAAGACGAGTCTCAATTAATTATGCAGGTAAGATCAAGCATTAAAACCGGAAATTTAGAAGCCGCCATTGCCATCTGTAAAAGTAGTAATTCGCCAATAGGCAGAATGTTACAAAAAGGCTTACTAAGAATAGGCCGGCCAATAAAGGATATTGAGGGTGCTATAGAAAACATCGGGAAATTAGAAGTTTCTAAGTTGGAGAAAAACATTAGCATTTTAGGAATTATTGCCGGTATTGCGCCTATGTTAGGTTTTGTGGGAACCATAATTGGTGTAATTACCATTTTTCATGATGTATCTGTAAAAGGAGTGATAGAAATTGGAACCATTTCTGGTGGTTTATATGTGAAAATGATTTCCTCTGCAACTGGGTTAATTATTGGAATTATAGCTTATGTTTTCTATAATATCTTGAATATTATGGTAGATAGAATGATCTTAAAAATGGAAACTGATGCCATTGAATTTATAGACTTGTTAGAAGAACCAGGACGATGAATTTAAGAAACAGAAAAAGACCTCATGTAGAAGTGCATACTTCAGCATTAAACGACATCATGTTTTTCTTGTTGCTATTCTTTTTGCTGGCATCTGCCGTGGTAAATCCTAATGTGGTCAAACTATTTTTACCTCGTTCTAGCTCAGGACAAGCCTCCCCGCAAAAAACCATTAACGTTTCTATCACTAAGAATTTAGAATATTTTGTAGAGAAAGAGCAAGTGACATTAGAAACATTAGAGCAAAAGATAATTCCTTATCAGCAGGCAAACCCAGATTTAACCATCATTTTATATGCTGATAATACCATTGCTATTCAAAACATAGTGAGTTTAACAGATATTGCCAACAAATTAAAAATTAAATTAGTGTTGGCCACCGAACCAAAAAAATGATAGGTACAATTAAAAATAACTCAGAAAATAACTACCCAAAAGCCATTGCCATTTCGGTTGCAATTTTGGTTGGGCTTGTATTATTGAGCATTTTTTATATTGTGAGCAGGGCACAACCTCAAGAAGAAGTGGGCATTGGCGGTATCATAGTCAATTATGGCACATCCGACCAAGGAATGGGTGATGATTATATGAGTGTAGAAGAGCCATCGGTAGATCCCAATGCCAACCTTACTCCTCCTGATAAGATTATACCTAATACCAATCCTACCCAAAACACCAATACTGCAACTGCAGATAATAATATTGTTACGCAAGATAATGAAGATGCGGTGAGCATCAATACTAAAGAAAAAAGCAATAACAACGCACCAACAACCACTAAAGAAACTAAGCCAAGTACACCAGCCATTAATCAAAACGCATTGTACAAAGGCAAAAAAAATACAGGAACAGGTTTAGGTGACGGAACAGGAACTGTGGCTGGTAACCAAGGCAAACCAGAAGGCGATCCATTGAGTAATAGTTATGATGGTACAGGTTCTGGAAATGGAGGAATTGCACTTTCTTTAACCAGCAGAAAATTTGTAAACTTACCTTCCATAAGCGATAAAGGACAAAAATCAGGAAAAATTGTAGTAGAAATAAGAGTAGACCAATATGGAGTAGTTACTAGAGCAAAAGCTGGTGCCAGAGGTACAACTTTATCTGATGCAGATTTATGGGAAAAATGTGAAACCGCTGCATTAGGCTCTAGGTTTAACACCTTAGCTTCCGCCCCTGAGACCCAAGTCGGAACCATAGTGTTCAACTTTAAAGTCAAATAGGTAAATAGAAAACCAGTCTATAGTTAATAGACAGATTGAAGCAATGAACTACCAACAAACACTAAATTATCTTTACGCCAAACTTCCCATGTTTACCCGCGTTGGAGTTGTAGCTTACAAAGCAGATATTGACAATACCGTTCAATTTTGCAATCATTTAGGGAACCCTGAAAAAAAATTCAAAAGTATACATGTTGGCGGAACAAACGGAAAAGGTTCTACCTCCCACATGCTGGCTGCTATTTTACAAAAGGCAGGTTATAAAACCGGCCTATATACTTCTCCTCACCTCAAAGATTTTAGGGAACGCATTAAAATTAATGGGGAGATGATTGCCGAACAAGAAGTGATCAATTTTGTAGCAGAAAATGAGCATTTAATTGAAGAGATTTCTCCATCATTTTTTGAAGCAACGGTAGCGCTTGCATTTGATTATTTTGCCAAGCAACAAGTTGATATTGCCATTATAGAAGTGGGCTTAGGTGGCCGATTAGATTCTACCAATGTCATTTCTCCAGAAATATCGGTAATTACGAATATCAGTTTTGACCACATGAACATTTTGGGGAATACTTTAATAGAAATTGCAGGTGAAAAAGCTGGAATTATTAAAGAAAAAACGCCTGTTATAATTGGCGAATTTCAAGAAGAGGTAGTAAAAGTTTTTATCGCTAAAGCGGAAGAAAAAAATGCACCTATCTTTTTTGCATCTAAAGAATGGGAAATTAGAGAAAGCAAAGTGATTGAACTTCACAGAAAGGTGACTTTTAACCAGGGAAATAGAACTTTTGATTTAGAGCTTGATTTAGCAGGATCTTACCAATTAAAAAATGTTAAAACAGTTTTAACTACAGTTGATCAAATTCGTCTAAAAGGATTTAAGATTAAAGACGAGGACATCCAATCGGCTTTGAGCCAAGTTAAAAAACTGACCGGCTTAATGGGGAGATGGCAAATTCTAAATCAAGAACCACTAATTATTTGCGAT
>JBILPO010000077.1:0-7551 GCA_044373805.1 Pelobium sp. | reverse complement strand
TCTCTTCTACGGCATTGCTGCCATTCTTTCTTATTATTTTGGCCCCAAAAGTGTGTAAATGATGGTCTCGGCTCACCACTGTTGCCCCATCTATCGCCGTTAAGCCAGCAATATTTTCTACTTCACTTTTTAAAGCGCTTTGCCAAACGGCTTGCCCCATTTCTTTATGATCTTCTTTAAGTAAATGATTTAAAGCGCTAAAAGTAGGATAAATTGGATACTGCAATGGGTGCACAATAGAGTTTTTCCAGTTTGTAGAGCTTGGTGGTACCACTAACAAAATTCCGCCGTGTTGATGCGCCCTCATAGAAACCGCTAGCTGGATAAAAACGTTTAAGCCATCATTCCAAGAGCAAGGAGAATCTACATCTAATAAAGCGGTTACAATAGCCGGGCAATCTTTTTTAAAGCCGCAGTTTTTATCTATAATTTTAATCTCGTCGCCTTTTAAAACGGCTACGTTGGTATACTTTCCAAATCCGTGTAAACGCCTGTGTTTAATAACAATAAGGGCTGGCTCTGAAACATCTAAAACAAAACAATAATTAGGAATTTTTAATGCTGTGCCCCAAATATAAACTAAGCCATTTTCTTCCCAAACCCCTAAATGAATGCCAGCCCGCTCTATTCCCGGTGCTAATTTGGTAAGGGTTGTAGAGTTTAAAGGTAATTTATTCCCAAAAAGTAGGGGTTGTTCTACTTGTTCTGGCGGAAGAAATGCAATGGAAATTTTAGGAAAATTGCCTTCTTCCTTTCTTAAGCTCGCCCAAAAAGCCGCATTAATAATAGTCTCTATGTTTTTTTTGTTAGGAACAGAGGCTAACTTTTGCTCGCCACTTTCTACAGCGCCACCAATATGCTTGATAAAGTGCTGTTCTAATATTTCTGATGCGGTTTTTGCGGCTTGGTACGTCGTTTTATTCATGGATACCAAATTTAACAGATTAGCTTAGATCTAACACTATAGAATTGAGCGTTTAAAGTAAATTTATACTTGCGAAAAAAATCGCTTAATTAAAGTGATACAAGAAAACAACCTCTCCTGTAAAAGCTGGTTTTTTTTGATCTTTAATTTCTAAGGTAATGCCAATATTAGCTTTGGTAATTCCTCTTAAATTAGCAATAGAAACTAGTTTCACCACTAATCTTACTTCGCTGTCTACGGTTACGGCTTGTGCAAATCGCAATTTTTCTACACCATAGTTAATTTCCATTTTTAGGTTTTGGATACTTACTATTTGTTTCCATAAATATGGGATTAACGAAAGTGTTAAATATCCATGTGCTATAGTGGTTTTAAAAGGACTTTCGATCGCTGCTTTCTCGGGATTGGTGTGTATCCATTGATGATCTAAAGTAGCATCGGCAAATTTATTAATTTGCTCTTGAGTGATGCTATGCCAGTCAGAACTTCCTAAATCTTTCCCTAAATAAGATTCAAATTCTTCGTAATTATTAATGGTGATCATAAAATATTAATGTTTTTATCTGATTTTAACTTTGTGTTGACGTGAAGGCGTTCCAACCTTGTGCTTTAATGTCATGAACATTTCCTGCTTTGGTAATCAATTGATTTCCGGCGCTTTCTTCGGTAATATAACCAATAATAGAAATATCCACATCGTGTTTCATTTGATCGTAATCTGCTTGTTTAATGGTAAAAAGCAATTCGTAATCTTCGCCACCACTTAAGGCACAAACAGTTGGGTCTAAACCAAAACTCAGAGCGGTTTCGGCAGTCATTGGGTCTATTGGTAATTTTTCTTCGTAAAGTTTACATCCTTTTTTAGACTGACGAGTGATATGTAGAATTTCCGAAGCTAAACCATCAGAGATATCAATCATGGAGGTAGGTTTAATCTTTAATTTCTTTAATAAATCTACAATATCAATTCGGGCTTCGGGCTTTAACTGACGCTCAACGATATAATCTTTACCTTCTAAATCAGGCTGAATATTAGGATTGGTTAAAAAAACCTGTTTTTCTCTTTCCAATAATTGTAGCCCTACATAAGCTCCGCCTAAATCTCCTGAAACACAAATTAAATCGCCTTCTTCTGCTCCGTTTCTATAAACAATATCCTTTTCGTCTGCATAACCAATACTGGTAATAGAGATGACTAAGCCTTGTCTGGATGAAGTCGTATCTCCTCCAACAATATCTACATTAAATTTTTCGCAAGCCAATAGCATTCCAGCGTACAATTCTTCTATGGCTTCTAATGAAAATTTGCTTGAAAAACCTAAAGAAACGGTGACTTGGGTAGCTATCCCATTCATAGCATAAATATCACTCAGGTTAACCATAATTGCTTTATAACCTAAATGCTTTAAGGGTGTAAAAGCTAAATCGAAATGGATTCCTTCTAAAAGCATATCTGTAGAAATTAATGCTTTTTTTCCTTTAAAATCTAATACGGCTGCGTCGTCTCCAACGCCCTTAATACTGCTATCGTTTTTTATATTTATATGCTTGGTTAAATGGTCTATAAGGCCAAATTCTCCTAATTTTGCTATCTCGGTTCTATCCGTTTGTTCAAACATTGTATCAGTTTTTGGATACAAAAATGCGAAAAATTTATTTAGCTCTGTTTAACAAAATAAGCCTTGAATTACAATTAGTAAAAAGCTTATTTTAATGGTAAATGATTGAATGTTTTCTTTAATAATACTTTATTGTTTCTTAACTGTTTCCCTAACTACATCTTTACCATTAATCACATCTGCTAAAGTATTTTTTACCATTATATCAGGAAAAACACCTCTTCCTTTTAAATCTATGGGCTCAGCGATTTGAATCACTTTTAAGGGTAAACGTAATTTTAAACCCGTGTGGGGTAAAGTCAATAAAGGAATGCTTCCTGCTGTACATTGGTTAAAGCCCCCACCGGTTTCTTCTCCAATAAAAACACCTCTGTTTACTTTTTGAAGGTTAGAAGATAATAATGAAGTTGCGGAAAAGGAATAACCATTAATGAGCACCTGTAAATTACCCTTGTAATTTAATTTTTTAGGTTGCTTTGCTTTATCGGTTGGTAACTTATCGTAAAAACCTTCTTTATCTTTTTTAACAAATATTAAAGGAAAAATACCGGTAAACCTATTGATTAAAGTATAGTCCACAAATTTTCCAGTCGAAAAATACCTTGTAGACATAATGCTTCTTCCGGTAAATTTATGGGGTTTATTGTATAAATACCTAAACAATAAATTGGAATACATGAGGTTTCCCCCACCATTTCCTCTTAAATCTAATATCAGATGCTCTATTTTTTCATTTTTAATCGTTGTAAATGTCTCCTTAAAAAACCTATTAAAATTACCGTTTGGGAATGAAAAACTTTTAACTTTAAAAATTGCGGTTGAGTTTAAAGTACTATCAATTTTAAAATCTAATAGCGGTTTTTTTTGTTCGTCAAACCCTTTGTATCTATTTTTTTTATGGAACTTCTTTTGCTGCTTTGCTAGTTCCTTTTGTTTGTTTTTTTCTTCTTCACTTTGCTTTTTTACCTCTGTTTTTGGTAGAAGATTGTATATCCATTCTCCACATAAACCACTGCTATCTTTTAAAATCAATAAAGAAGAATCTTTTTTTGGATAAGTTAAGTAATAATAATTGGCAAAAGTTTTATTTAGTACTTCATCATAAAATGTGGCATTGTATCCATCTGATGAATATAATTTTTTTAGACTATTAATAATGGTAGGGGTAGAAATGCTATCAATTGAAAGTATTTCCATAGCAGGATGAATATTAATTAAAGCTTTATTTGCAGATACTACAAATAATTTATCTCCTTCTACTTTATATTTTAATTGAGTAATTGGTGCTTCTCCTTTTTTCTTTATTGCTGCTTTTTGTTCTTTATTTAAGTTTAATCCCGGGTGGATTAACCTAGTGTGCCCACATTTAACTTCTGAAACTAAAGGCGCTGTTAACCTATAAAAAGCTAAAGAATTCATAGAATCTTTTAATAGGCTTTTAATACTATCAAATTTAAAATCAAATTTTTCTTTACTGATATACCAGTAAACACCAGGATGTGCCTCTTCTAAACTGCTTTTAATTATAGAAAGATCTTTTTTTAGTTGATCTGTTGAATGTTTACTCGTCAATTTTTCATTGTATTTTTTATTTGAAATACATGAGGAAAAATTTAAAATGATTAGTAATAAGTATACAATTTTTTTTATCATGGGTAAAATTGCGTTAGGAATAGAAATGGATACCGGCCAAAAGCTTAAGGCTTTGTAATGTAAGAATGTATAGCCCGCCACAATTATTTGATTGTAGAACGCCATCATCTTAATTTTATAATCCTAAACTAGCAGAAATTTCTAGCATTCTTTCTATCGGTTTTCTAGCTTTTTCTATTATTTCACGTGGAACATCAACTTCAGGTAATTCATTTTTTAAGCACAAATAAAGCTTTTCTAAGGTATTCCTTTTCATGTGTGGACAATCATTACAAGCACATGAATTATTTGGTGGGGCCGGAATAAAACTTTTATCAGGACTTGATTTTTCCATTTGATGGATAATTCCCGATTCTGTAGCTACAATAAATTCTTTTGCAGGATTGTTTATGGTATAATTTAATAATCCCGTGGTAGAACCTATATAATCTGCCATTTCTAAAATAGCTTCTTCACACTCTGGGTGAGCAATAAATTTAGCATCTGGATGGCGTTGCTTTAATTTAGTGATTTTTTCCCTGGCAAAAATTTCATGAACCATACAGGCGCCATTCCATAAAACCATATCACGACCAGTTTTCTTAATTACGTAAGCCCCTAAATTTTTATCAGGTGCAAATATGATTTTTTGATCTTTAGGTAAGCTATTTACAATTTGAACCGCATTGCTTGATGTGCAAACAATATCACTCATTGCTTTTAACTCGGCAGTACAGTTTACATAAGTAATGACCAAATGGTCAGGATATTTCTCTTTAAACTTTTTAAATAAATGTGGCGGACAACTATCAGATAAAGAACATCCAGCTTTACTATCTGGTAATAATACTTTTTTATCAGGCGATAAGATTTTAGCAGTTTCGGCCATAAAATGTACCCCTGCAAAAACAATCACTTTTGCATCTGTTTTAGCTGCTTGCTGAGCTAAGCCTAAACTATCTCCTATATAATCTGCAACGTCTTGTATATCAGATTCTTGATAATAATGAGCAAGAATTACTGCATTTTTTTGTTTTTTAAGAATTTCTATCTCCTTAAATAAGTCTAAGGTTGGATCAATGTATTCATCAACAAAACCTTTTAAATTTATTTCTTCAGCTATATTCATTTTCGTTATTCAAAGGTATAGATTCAAAATTTAGCTTTTTCCACTTTTCTAATAACAATCAATTTTTTATATATAGAAGAACTTATTATTTATTAAGGTGTTAGTTTGGTGTAAAAGTTGTGTTGTTTTTATTTGGATTAGTTATTATTTAAAACAAACTAACATGTTATTAACATTTTAGTAATATTATATAGCTGATAATCAGTATACTTTTAAAATACCATAATTATTTTAATTTTTTATACTGTTAATGGATTTACTTTTGAAAACGTTAGTTAATTAAAATTTTACGCTAATAAGTTGCTTAAAAAATTAGTGCTGATGTAACTTTATAGGTAGTTATGAACAAAAAGTAAAAGTTTTAATAATTTGCTTACACAAAATTAACACCTTTAAGTGTTTTATAAACATGGCTTTTTTAAATGTTTATAATTAATAAAATAGATATGAAAAATGTGGATTTCCTAGTAATAGGATCAGGTATTGCTGGGCTAAGTTTTGCCCTTAAGGCCGCAAAACATGGTAGAGTTCTGATAGTTACAAAATCTAATGAAGATGAATCTAACACCAAGTATGCTCAAGGTGGTGTTGCTGTAGTTGTGGATAAAGAGGAAGATTCTTTTGAAAAACATATACAAGATACTTTAATTGCTGGTGACGGCTTATGTGATAAAGAAATTGTAGAGATAGTTGTAAAAGAAGGTCCTGATAGAATTAATGAAATAATTGCATACGGAACTAAGTTTGATAAAACTAAAGGAGGCGTTTATGATTTAGCTAAAGAAGGTGGACATTCAGAACATAGGGTATTGCATTATAAAGATATTACTGGTTTTGAAATTGAAAGAGCCTTATTAGCAGAAATTCATGAAAATTCTAATATTGAAATATTAACGCATTATTTTGTAGTTGATTTAATTACCCAGCATCATCTAGGCAATATGGTCACTCGCCAATCTGACGATATAGAATGTTATGGAGCCTATGCCTTAGATACAAAGACTGGAAAAATCGATAAATTTCTATCTAAAGTTACTTTATTAGCTGCTGGGGGTGCAGGTCATATCTATAGTTCAACGACTAATCCAACTATTGCTACTGGTGATGGAATTGCCATGGCTTATCGAGCGAAAGCAAAAATAAGAAATATGGAATTTATACAGTTTCATCCAACAGCATTATATAATCCTGGTGAATATCCTTCCTTTTTAATATCTGAAGCCGTAAGAGGGTATGGTGGTGTATTAAAACGTAGGAATGGCGATGAATTCATGTATGAATATGATGAAAGAGGTTCTTTAGCTCCAAGAGATATTGTTGCAAGGGCTATAGATGCAGAAATGAAAAAATCAGGGGATGATTTTGTTTATTTAGATATCAGACATCGTAAAAAAGAAGATATTTTAAATCACTTTCCTAATATTTATGCTAAATGTTTATCTATTGGGTTAGATATGACAAAAGATATGATTCCGGTTACACCAGCTTGTCATTATATGTGTGGAGGTGTTTTGGTTGATAAGAATGGCCAATCTTCTTTAAAGAGATTATATGCTTGTGGAGAAGTTACTTCAACAGGTTTACATGGAGCTAACCGATTAGCTTCTAACTCTTTATTAGAAGCTTTAGTTTTTGCACATCGTATTTACTTAGATTCAAAAGATAGATTAGAGCTGTTTACCATTCCTGAAGGAATAGAAGATTGGAATGATAAAAATACCCAGCTTTCTAATGAAGATATTTTGGTAACTCATAATATTAGAGAAATGCAAAAAATGATGAGTGATTATGTAGGTATTGTTCGTTCTGATTTTAGATTAGTGAGAGCAATGCGAAGATTAGGTTTACTTTATGAAGAAACAGAAGATTTCTATAAAAAAACTAAACTTTCTGTAAAACTTTGCGAGTTGAGAAACTTAATTCAGGTTTCTTATATTGTTATAAAATCTGCAATGGAGCGTAAAGAAAGTAGAGGTTTACATTATACTACAGATTACCCAAATCATACAGAAAAGTTAACAGACACAATTTTATAATATGCCATTAATAAAATCAGTAAATGATAAAACCCCTGTTTGGGGCAATGATTGTTTTATTGCAGAAAACGCTACAATTGTTGGTGATGTAACTATGGGGCATAATTGTTCTGTTTGGTTTAGCACTGTTATTAGGGGAGATGTTAATTATATTAAGATAGGTGATTATACTAATATTCAAGATGGTGCCGTAATTCACGCAACTTATTT